>QCUP01000027.1 GCA_003208885.1 Prochlorococcus sp. AG-679-K21
AAGAGTTATAAGTCAATCGGTATTGATATTCTTGACTTAACCAAAAAAAAACTTATTGAACTATTGTCAAATGATGGAAAATTAATCAAAAGACCATTCTTAATTATTAATGAAAGTAAATTAATACTTGGATTCAATGAGTCTGAATATATCGCAAATCTCAAATAGATATTTAATTTTATGGTTTTGTAAATTTTATGAACTTCTCTTTTAAAAATATACTTTTTGAGTGGGGTCCATTAATTCTCTTAGCTTTTTTTGTCTCTTCTTGCAGATCTTTTTTAGCAGAACCTCGTTACATTCCCTCTGGTTCAATGCTTCCTGAATTACAAATAAACGATAGATTAATTATTGAAAAAATTTCCTTAAAAAATTCATCACCTCAAAGAGGAGATATTATTGTTTTTAAATCCCCCTTCTCTTTTGATGAAAAACTTGTTGCATCAAGATCTAACCCATTACCAAATAAAAGTTATTGTTTTTTTATGGGTTTTCCTCCAATGTCATTCATCCCTGGATTAAGAGATCAGGCTTGTGATGCTTATATAAAAAGAGTAGTAGCATTGCCTGGGGAATTTGTTAGTGTCAATATTAAAGGCGAAGTGATAGTTAATAATAAAAAGATTTTTGAGCCATATGTTATTAATTTCTGTTCAGAATCATTTTTTAATAATTGCGGAGAATTTAAAAGTTTGAAAGTACCGAAGGATCATTTTTTGGTTTTAGGTGACAATAGATCAAATAGCTGGGATGGAAGATATTGGCCTGGAGGTAAATTTCTTCATAAAAAAGAAATAATTGGAAAAGCTTATTTTAGGTTTTGGCCTCTAAAGAATTTTGGTCTTTTTAAAAATCAAGCCCTACATGAATCACTTTCCCTTTGATTAATTTATTTTTCTTGGGGAAATTTGAAGGGGAATCATAACCTAAATTGATTTGATTATTTATCCATTTTGTATCAGGGTCAAATATAAGCCATCTTTTACTGCCGATAGATAATTTCTCTTGCATTATTCCTAATAAATTAGAGGGATTAAAACTTAAATATTTCCAAAGCATTGGGATTGGCCAATCTCGTTTGACTACAAATTCTTTCCACAATAACGGTAAAACTAATTCAAAAGAGCTTATCCCTGCGGGTCTATCATTTATGGGAATAAATGTATCTTCATTGCTTAATGCCTTTGAGTTCACTGCAATTGCTTGAATTAAGTCATTTTCTAATCCTTTTATTAAAAATTCCCTATTTTTCTGAGAGCCCAAAGGGGGATCTACTTTCCAACCAAGATCATCTAATTCGAGGTTACTTGTATCTGCTATTAAGCTCCACCAACTTATTGTTGTTGAAATTGGAATGGTCTGCTTTTCTATTTCCTTAAGAGAATTTGAATCTGAGATATTTTTAATAACTATATTTTTATCTGGGAAAATATTCTTAATCTCTAAGATATTTTTAACTTCTGAAACCTCATTATTATTGTCAATAATATAAAATCCTAATTGTAGGGATTTTATGTCCTTATTTATAAATCCTTTCTGAAGTGCATTATTTTTAGTTAACGAAAATAATATTGGTGATGACTTGACTGCATCTAGAGAAAGACCTTTAAAAATGATTGACGTATCAAAAAAGTTGCGTGTAGAAAACCCTATTGAACCTGATTTTAAAAGTTCATAATGAGGAGATAGATTTTTGCCTTTATCTTCCAAACTAAAACTTCCCCAAAAATAAATATTTAAATCAAAATCGTTATTTTTCTGAAAGGGTATTTTTTCAGGATTATCTCTCCAGTTGTTACTATTTGGAAGAATGGCAATTGTACCAAAACCTGATTTCTTTGCTCTTAACTTTAAATTTTCTAGGTTATCATCCAATCCTGTGTAGGGATCTTTTAAAAATGAGTGACTATCGACCAGCATTGGAGCCAATATCTTATTGCCAGAATTAGAAATTTTAATATTCTTCTTTAACGCATCCTCTTTAGCTTTATCACCAAATGCTTCTATTTTGCCATCGATTATTAATAAAGCATCTTTGATTACTTTCGCATTGGAGCCCATCAAAATGTTTATATTTTCAAAAAAAAAGCTTTTCTCCATTTTAAAGAGCCCCGGATGCCGTTGAGTCCAATATCCCTCCAAGATGTGTCGTAATATTTAGAGCACTAATTACATTATCTTTTTGAGGATCATTAAAGATATCAATAATAGTTATACCTCCATTACCTTGCTTTATCATCCAGATATTGGAAAAATTAATTCCTAATAAGTTACAAATAAGGGTTTTATTGACTGCATCATGAGCTACTAACAAGGTCAAATCTTTATTCTTTTGAGCTAAACATATTTCTTCCCAAGCTTTAAACGATCTCTCAGATACTTCTTTAATACTCTCGCCCTCGGGCATTATTACCTCTTCAGGTTTTTCATGCCAATTTTCAAGTAATTCTGGCCATTGTTTCTTAATTTCATCCTCTAACTTGCCTTCCCATAATCCGTGACTTATTTCTACTAATTTTTCAATCTTTGTTATTTCTACATCTGACTTTTTTTGAAGAATTATTTGTGCTGTTTCATATGGTCTATCCATTGAACTAGAAAAAGCTTTGTTGAAATTAATTTCTTCTAAATATTTAGAGGCCTTTCCCGCCTGATCTTTCCCATTATTATTTAAAGGAATATTTATTTGGCCTTGGAACCTACCCTCTTTATTCCAATTGGTTTCACCATGCCTAACTAAAAATATTCTTGAGTCTCCAATCTGATCAGGAATTCTTTTTTCTAGATGAGAAGTTTGATTTAAACATTCAATTTGAGTTTTGTATGAATTTCTTTTCTTCTCAATATTAAGGATTGAAAAAGAGGCATTATCTAACTTTATTTTTCTAAAACCTTTTTTAGGTCTTCCAATTAATAATAGAATTAAACATCGCAAAATTGCATTATGACCAATTATTAAAATGGTTTTCTCTTCTTTTTCTAAATAGATTTTTAAAATACTTTTAATGAAAACATTTGCCTGTTCATATAACTCTTTAATTGGCTGATACGTTGAATTATGTACACTCTCTAAACTTAAATTTTCAGGATCATTTTTCCAAAGAAGATAGTCTTCTGGATACTTGTTTTTTATTTCATTAATAGTTAAACCAGACCATGAACCAAGATCAACCTCTAGTAAGTTTTTATCGTAAATAATATTATTTTCTCCTTTTAAGTTTTTTTGAATTGTCTTTGCCGTCTCTGAGGCCCTGACAAGTGGAGATGAATATATCTTGTCAAAATTAATCCCTGATAATGCCTCTCCTGATTTAGTTGCCTGTTCATAGCCCTTCTCGGTTAAATATGAATTATCTGTCCTACCTTGAACTAAGCCTTTTTCATTAAAACTGCTAAGCCCATGCCTTACTAAAACTAATCTAACGCTCATTATATAAATTTGAAATAATAGTATTTTTATCATCTCATGGCGTGATAAAAATAGGTATATGATTATTAGAAATTTCAATGAAAACTAAATTAAGTTTTATATTTTATTATTAAATACATGAATAAAAATATTTCTAAGACAAAACTACTAATAGCTTTTATTTCTCTAATCATAACTTTTTTTGTTTGGCAACAAGGACTTCGAGATAGTCTGAGTCGACCATCGGTTAGCTTTGACATTAGTCAAAAAGAAAAAGAAATTGCGGAACTAGCTTTGCCTGCAATACCAATTAATTTAAGAAACCTTCTTATTATTAATGATCCAATTGAAGATATTAAGAATTCCCTGTCTGAGATTTCTTTTGATGACTTAACCGAAAGGAATAAATTGATTTGGATAGTTTCTTCCAAGAATAATGAGATAAATTTTAAAAAAGATTACCCTAGTAGCTTTGAAAACAAAAATTATAAATTAGTAGTAGAAAAATTAAGTAAAAGTAATCTAGATAATTTATATAAGCCTAATGAAAACTTACTAGATTTATTTAAAGAGGATAGATTTCTATACCACTTGATAAGCAAAAGATTTTCTTTTGATGAGAGTCAATTAATAACTAATATACTTTCAAAAAAAATGTTTATAAAAATAATAGCTATTAGATTAATACCTCTTTTAGCAATAGTCTTTGGCTCCATACTGGTTCTTAGAACACTATGGAGTGTTTTAGCTTCAAGAAACGTTAAATGGAAAGAATTTAAACCCTTAGATTTAGATTTGCTAGATATGGTTTTGCTGATATCAGGAGGATTTGTTGTTTTAGGAGAAGTTATTTCGCCATTATTTTCAATTAGTTTAGTTGAATTAGTGGCCTCTAATCTTTCACTCGAATTAACACAGGCATTAAAAATATTTTTTGGCTATCTATTTATGGCAATACCCCCTCTATTGATTATTTATTATCAAATAAAAGCTTTTGAAAATAAATTTATTTTCAATAAAGATTATTTTGAATTCAATTTTTTACCGATAAAAGATTCTTTTTTTCAGGGATTTAAGGGGTTTTTAATGATAATTCCTTTTGTTTTACTGGTGTCATTAATTATGAATCTCTTAGTGGATAATCAAAATGGGAGTAATCCCTTACTTGAAATCGTTTTAAATAGTAATAATTATGTTTCATTTGTACTTTTATTTTTAACAACTACATTATTAGCTCCAATATTTGAGGAGGTTATTTTCAGGGGAGTTTTATTACCAATTTTATCAAGAGAATTCGGAATAATTTTAGGTATTACAATCTCTGCTTTTATTTTTGCTTTAGCTCATTTGAGTATAAGTGAAATGATCCCATTGTTTACCTTAGGCATAGGACTTGGAACGACAAGACTTATATCAGGAAGATTATCATCCTCTGTGATTATGCATTCTTTATGGAATGGGATGACTTTTTTGAATTTGTTTCTGTTGAGAACATAAAGATTTAGCTATAAAACTTGCAAATTAATTTAAAAAATGTTTATTTAATTTATAACACTTTTATATTTCTAATAATACTAGGAGATGAATATAAATAAGAATGAAAATTCTTTAAAATATAACCTCTACGATGCCAATAAAATAACTGAAAAAAAAATAAAATTATTTAATTTAAAATTTATTCACAGAATATTTGACAGTATAAATTTATCTTTATTAATTTTGATTTTTATTTTATCTTTTCTTTCTTTTAATAGTCAAAAAAAATGGACAAGCATATATAAAAATTTAACCAAATCAAGAGCATATAATAATAATCTTATTGATTATATTTCTAAGACTGAAGAATTTTATATTAATGAAATCGAGTCCCTTAATACTTTTAAAAAAACAACTCCAAAAGATTTAATTTACCTTGATAAGCAAATTACAAAGAATAAAAATAATTATTTAAATAAAAAAATTAAATTTATTAAAGATGGATTAAAAGATAGTAAATATCAAAAAGGATATTAATGAAAAAAAATAAAAAAATTGTTCATCTATTACCTCTAAAAGCTCGAAGGTTTAAGGTGACTTATATATTTTGTTTATTATTGATTTTTGGACTATTTGGAAGGCTAGTAAATTTGCAAGTTTTTAGTGCCTCTGAATTACAAAAAAAAGCGAGATTAATACAATTCACCAAGATTAGTTCCTTGAAGAAAAGAAGATCAATAGTAGATAGAAATAATAGATTGATTGCTTATGATAAACCTCTCTACAAATTATGGGCTCATCCCAAATACTTTAACTTCCCTGGAGATTCAACTAATAGATTAAGAACTGTTGGTGAAGTGGTAAAAAAATTGACGCCAATTTTAAATGTAAAAGATGAATTTCTTCTAACAAAGTTTGAAAATAAAATGTTAGGAATTGAATTGCTGGATCAAATAACAGAGAATCAAGCAGAAAAGATCAAAAACCTTCATATTAGTGGTCTGGATCTCGTTAAATATTCTCAAAGATATTATCCTCAAAGTAAATTGTATTCAAATCTTATTGGTTTTGTTAATTATGAGAATAAAGGTTCAGCTGGTTTAGAGCTGCATTTAGATAATCAAATCAAAGTACTTAACAAAAGTAATTTGATTAAGAAAGGAGGAGATGGAACTCCTCTCCCAGATAATTCAGGCCCAAGAGATTTTATTAATGACTACAAGAGTTTAGCTTTAACAATAGATTCACGATTACAGAAAGCTACTTTTAAAGCTTTAAATAAACAAGTAATGAAGTGGAACGCAAAGAAAGGCTTTGCGATAGTAATGAATGTAAATAATGGGGAGATCTTATCACTAGCATCGACCCCATCATATGATCCAAATAAATATTGGGATTATGATTCTGAAGTCTTTAGAGGTTGGTATTCGCAAGATTTATTCGAGCCTGGTTCGACTTTTAAACCAATAAATCTAGCCTTAGCATTAGAAGAAAAAGTAATCCAAAAAGATGGTTTAGTTGAAGATAGTGGGAAGATTAATGTTGGAGGATGGAGTCTTTCAAATTGGGACAAAAAAGGAAATGGATATATTGACTATCCAAAAGTTTTACAAGTTTCAAGTAATGTAGGAATGGTAAAAATAATGCAAAATTTGCCGCCCAAAACTTATTGGAATTGGCTTAATAAATTAGGGATTAATAAAAGTTTGAAGACGGATTTATTTGAATCTACAGCTGGTCAATTAAAGTCAAAAGATGTATTTGTTAGTCAGTCAATTGAGCCAGCAGTAGCATCTTTTGGAAAGGGATTTTCTATTTCCCCTTTGAAATTAGCTCAACTTCACGCTGTTCTAGCTAATGGGGGGAGTGAAGTTATTCCACATGTTACTTTAAATTTTAAAGCTCACCTAAAAAATAATTCTCCAAAAGAAATATTTTCTGAAGAGGTATCGCGAACCGTTCTTGAATGGATGGAAAGTGTTGTTGATAATGGCAGTGGAAATGGAGCAAGAATTGATGGATACAGAATTGGTGGGAAAACTGGAACTTCTCAAAAGGCAGTTAATGGAAGATATACTAATAAAAAAGTTTGTAGTTTTGTAGCTTCTTTTCCTGTTAATAATCCTAAGTATGTTGTCCTTGTTGTTATTGACGAACCTTCGAAAGCTTACGCTTATGGTTCAACTGTTGCGGTGCCAATTGCAAAAGAAATCATAGAAAGTCTAATTGTTATTGAAAAAATACCGCCCCAAATTGCAGAAACCAGGAAAATTGTTAAAAAACCATGAAATTATTCTGGTTTTTAGTTAATTAGTTCATTATTTAATGATTTCATTTGAAATTAAAGCTATCGTATAAAAATATATGGTTATCTAAAAATGAAATCAATTTTAGAACAATTATCTTCTATTACTGTTGTTGTTGCTGATACTGGAGATTTAGATGCGATTAAAAAGTTTCAACCTAGAGATGCCACTACTAATCCATCACTAATATTGGCTGCGGCTAAGAATCCTGATTACATAAAATTAATAGATCAAGCTTTGGAAAGCTCAAGAAAATCCCTACCTGTTGGCTTTTCTGAAAGTGAATTAATTAAAGAGACTATAGATCAGGTTTCAGTATTTTTTGGCAAGGAGATTCTTAATCTTATTTCTGGAAGAGTATCTACAGAAGTTGATGCAAGACTAAGTTTTGATACTGAAGCAACAGTTACAAAAGCGAGAAAGTTAATAAATCACTATAAAAGTTTTGGAATTGATAAAGAAAGAATATTGATTAAGATAGCTTCAACATGGGAAGGAATTAAGGCGGCTGAAATTTTAGAAAAAGAAGGTATTAAATGCAATTTAACTTTACTTTTTAACTTCTGCCAAGCTGTAGCCTGTGCTAATGCAAAAATAACCTTAATCTCGCCTTTCGTAGGGCGAATATTAGATTGGCATAAAGCAAAAACTGGCAAAGATAACTTTGTAGGGTCTGAAGATCCAGGTGTTATATCAGTAACCAAAATCTACAATTATTTTAAAGAAAAAGGATTTAAAACTGAAGTCATGGGTGCAAGCTTTAGAAATATAGATGAAATTAAAGAATTAGCAGGATGTGACCTTCTAACTATCGCTCCAAAATTTTTAGACGAACTTAATAGAGAGGAGGGGGAATTAATTAAAAAATTAGATGAAGATACTCAATCCAATAGTTCTATTGATTATAAATTTGATGAGAAAGACTTTAGATTAAGTATGTTAGAGGATCAAATGGCAAGTGAAAAGCTTAGTGAAGGAATAACAGGCTTCAGCAAAGCAATAGAAGAATTAGAAGAGTTATTATTAAAAAGACTCTCGGAAATTAATAATCAAAATTTAATTTCGACAATTTAGATTTAATTTTTATTAAAACATAAAATTAATCTTTGCTTTTGGTTAGAAGTCTCTTGATAACTCTCATCGCAATGTCTTCATAATTCATTTGACCAGATAATATTTGAGCAATACGTTGAGGGGCTGTTTTCCTTTTGACACCTAATTGATATCCAGTTCTTGGGAATCTATAAAAGATTTGAGCAATTCTCTTTCCCCATGCCATGGATTTGCCCCATTCATTATTTATGTTTGTTGAATAATTATTTAAATCATTATTATTTCTGGACAAACAGTGGTCAATACTTTCTGCAGCAAAATAACTACTAATTAGTGAAGGTCTAATACCTTCGGCCAAAAATGGATCGCAAAGTGAGGCTGCATCCCCCACCGCAATTACTCTATCTCCATTGAGCTTGTTAAGACCATTCCAAATTCTTAGTTTTTTATGAACCACCTTAAAAGATAAATCTTCAAATCCGAAACTTTTTATTACTTTATTATTGAGGTCTTTATTTTCTAGAGGTTTATTATTTATAAAAGTGCCTAAACCAATATTGACACTGTCTTTTAATGGAAATGCCCAAGCAAATCCATACCTAACAAATCCAAACTCAAATCTTACTGAATCTTTAGGAATATTCCCTAATCCTTTTAACCTCAAGGCGATAGTATTGGCAAATTTTGGCTTTCTTGGACCTAAGTTGAAATATCCAGCCCATTTAGATTGTGAACCGTCGGCAATAACAAGAAATTTAGATTTATATGTAACTTTATTGCTGCATTTTATTATCCAAGTCTTATTTTGCTGCGTTATTTTTTCGACCTGTACTGGTCTAAGTATCTCACCTCCATATTTTATAGCTTCATCAAGTAATAATTTATCTAATTTTTCCCTTCTAATTATCCAAAAAGGTGATTCACCACTAAGGTCGGCAACAACATTATCAGATGACTCCCATCTGAATTCAACATTCCTGATTTTAGATTCTATTGATTCATCTATATCTAATGGGAGATATTTTTTCATTGAGGATGCCATCCCTCCTGCGCATGGTTTTATATTTCCTGATGCCTCCTTCTCTATAATTAAAACTGAATAGCCTTTCTTTGATAAGTTAAGTGCTGTAGAAGATCCTGAGAGACCTCCTCCAATAATAATAATGTCGAATTCCTTCAAACTTTTAGAATTTCTTTCTCCTTTTCAGATAATTTAGTTTCTATTAAAGAAATATATTTGTCAGTAAATTTTTGTATCTCTAATTGATTATCTCTTGATACATCTTTTGATATTAAACCTTCTTTCTCATCTTTTTTTTCTTTGTCAACAGCATCCCTTCTAATATTTCTTAGCGCTATTTTACCTTCCTCTGCGTATTTAGAAGCTAACTTGCAAAACTCTTTTCTTCTTTCTTCAGTTAATGGTGGGACATTTATTCTTATTACCTTCCCATCATTGTTTGGTGTGATACCTAAATCACTAACTGAGATTGCTTTTTCAATAGTTTGTAGGGAAGAAATATCAAATGGTTGTATTGAAATTGTTTGTGAATCTATAGTTGATATTGAGGCAAGTGATTTAATGGGGGTTTCTGCTCCATAATACTCAACACTAATTCTGTCTAATAATGATGCGTTAGCCCTCCCAGTCCTAATAGTATTAAAGTTTCTTTGAGTGGCTTCAACACTTTTGTTCATACTCGATTGAATTTCTTGTTCTTTCATAATTAGAAATAATTAACTTATTAAAGAGCCTATAGACTCTCCGGCAACAGCTTTGGAGATATTCCCTTTTTTAAAAATATCAAAAACCATAATTGGAATATTATTATCTTTACACAGAGCAATAGCAGTACTGTCCATCACAGCTATTTCATCACTAAGAACTTGTTGATATGTGAGAGAGGAGTACTTTTTTGCTTCTTTAAATTTATTGGGATCACGATCATAAACCCCATCAACTTTTGTCGCCTTCATAACAACTTCAGCATTTATTTCGGCGGCTCTCAAAGCAGCAGTAGTATCTGTAGTAAAAAATGGATTTCCACAACCACCTCCAAAAACTACAACTCTTCCTTTCTCTAAATGCCTCATTGCTCTCCTTCTAATATAAGGTTCGGCAATCTCTTGCATCTCTATCGCTGTTTGTACTCTAGTTTCAACTCCAACTCTTTCTAATCCATCTTGAAGGGAAATAGCATTCATCACTGTTGCTAACATCCCTACATAGTCAGCTGTAGCTCTGTCCATACCATCAGCAGAACCTTTTAGTCCTCTAAATATGTTGCCGCCCCCAACAACTATTGCAAGTTGAACTTTATTTGCGATTACTTTCTCAACATCTTCAGCTATTGATTGAACTATCGCAGGGTCTATACCGTACGGTTTATCTCCCATTAGTGCTTCACCACTAAGCTTTAAAAGTACTCTTTTGTAAGTCATTCAATAATCATACTTTTATGACCTTAGCAAGTAAATATACAGAATTTCTTTTTTAGGATAATAATGCTTGCGTCTTTAAACAATTCTCAATCGAAAAATAGAAAAACAAATTAAAATTCCATTGAAAATCTAATACTCCACACACTCTTGAGCTTTTATGCCCTGTTCTTTAAAAGGATGCCTAATTAATTTCATCTCTGTTACGAGATCAGCTTGATTAATGATTGATTCGGAAGCTCCTCTTCCAGTTAAAACTATGTGATTTTTTCTATTATTCAGACTTTTTATAAACCTAATTATTTCTTCTGGAGAAAGATATCCAAGTTTAGTTGCGATATTTATTTCATCAAGGATTACAAGTTTATATGATTCATCTGTGATGAATCTCTTGGCAACTTGCCAAGCTTCTTTAACTAATTCTTCATCCCTTACTCTATCTTGTGTTTCCCAAGTAAATCCCTCTCCTAATGCATGCCATGAAATATTTGATGATAAATTTTTAAGTGCTTTTTCTTCCCCAGTAGTCCAACCACCTTTAATAAATTGAATAATTGCCACTTTATGACCATGTCCAATAGTTCTTAACGCCATGCCCAAAGAGGCAGTTGTTTTCCCTTTCCCATTTCCAGTAAAAACAATTAATAAACCTTTTTTTGTCTTCCTTACTTGTAATCTCTTTGATTGCACTTCTTTTCTTTTTTGCATTCTTTTTTTATAAAGACTCTCATCTGTTTCAGGAGATGAATTTCCTCCTATCCCAAGTTCTTTAGCCTGAATATCAAGACTAGTTAAATTCCTTGAAGAGGGTTTTTTCTCATCAGTCATAAAATAACTTTTAACTCAGATTATAGTGATTAAAAAACTTCACGTTTTTTATACTTTGAAAGTGCATTATTAACAGCTTGTTGTTGATCTCGTTTTGTTATCCAGTGATGGTACGTTTGAGTATGTAGGCTGACGGAATGTCCCATCATTCTTGCGGCAACTGTATCAGGAAGATCATAGAAAATTGTCCTAACAGCCCAAGCATGTCTTAGGTCATAAGGTTTGACTTTAAGGGAATAACGTTTAAATTGATCAGTTATTTTTTTTCCAATATTTTGCAAAGTTGTAACTCTAAGATCTCTATTGATTTTTGGAAGTAATTCTGGATCTTTGCCTAATTTACAAAGTTCAAATTTATCTATCCATTTAGGATGAAAAGGCCAAACCTGATGTTCGCCTGTTTTTGTAGTAGGCAAAACTCTAATAATTTTGTCTCCAGATTTAGTTAATGAGCTTAAGTCACAAAAAAATACTTCATGATTTCTTAACCCATATGTAGCCATAAGCCCGAAAACATATTTCCATGATTTGTTTGGTATGGTTTCCCATAGATTTTCAATTATCTCGTCAGTAGGAAGATCCCTAAAGCTTGCTTTATTTAGACCATATCCTTTAGCCATTAATTTCCAATCTTCAGGAAGTTTATGGTCTAAAAATTTTGCCAAAACACTAAGGGAAGTAGCGCATTGTTTTCTGCTTCTGCTCCCCTCTTTATAAGTTTTTAATGTGGTTGTAAAAATATTATCTAAATTTTCAGTATTCGTATCATTTTGGATGGATATCATTCTATTAATGTAGGGCTTATAAGAGCTTCTCCAAGTTGTTTTTCTAGTGCTTGTTAAATATTCGTTTTTATTCTCCCTAAAAAAATATTTCTCAAAATCATTAAGTCTGGTTAAAAATTTAAATTCTTCTTTTATTTCTTTGTTATCAGAAAGTTTTACCCAATTGATCCAATCAAATTGATTTAACTCTAATTGCAAAGCTATCAATTGTAATTTTTTCTTAGCTTCCTCTAAGCCATTAAAATCCGCTTTGAGTCCAAGAGATATTCGTTGAACCGTGAAGTTATTTTTATTATTTTTTGAAGGTAGTGAACCTCTAATGTTTAATTTCTCCCCTCTTTTTTCAATTCTAAGTTTGCTTCCTTCGGTAGCAAATTTATCATTGACATTATTAATTTCCTGAATTACGTTCATTAACTTATATAATTGTTTTTATAATGACGTTTCTAATGTTTATTTTCAATCTCCATAAAACTTAAATGGAAAAAGTAGGCGTCCTATTAATGAATCTTGGGGGCCCTGAAAGGATTACAGATGTGGGCCCTTTTTTATATAATTTATTTTCTGATCCTGAAATAATAAGACTTCCATTCCCTTTATTTCAGAAACCTTTAGCATGGTTAATAAGTACACTTAGAAGTACTACTTCACAGCAGGCTTATCTATCAATAGGGGGTGGATCTCCCATTAGAAGGATTACTGAACAACAAGCTAGAGAATTGCAAAGTAAATTAAGAGATAAAGGTTTAAATGTCACAACTTATATTGCGATGAGATATTGGCATCCTTTCACAGAATCGGCAATAGCTGATATGAAAGCAGATGGGGTAGATCAAATTGTAGTATTGCCGCTATATCCACACTTTTCTATAAGTACAAGCGGTTCGAGCTTTAGAGAGTTAAAAAAATTACGAGATTCTGATTCTGAGTTTAAAAAAATACCAATGAGATGTGTAAGAAGTTGGTTTAGTCAATCAGGCTACTTAAAATCTATGGTTGAACTAATTTCGGAACAAATTTCACTTTGTGAATCGCCTGAAAATGCACATATCTTTTTTACAGCTCATGGAGTTCCGAAAAGTTATGTAGAGGAAGCAGGAGATCCATATAAAGAACAAATTGAAGACTGTTCACTACTAATTATTGATGAACTTGAAAAATACTTAGGTCACACTAATTCCTACACTCTTTCTTATCAAAGCAGAGTTGGTCCGGTTGAATGGTTAAAACCTTACACAGAAGAAGTTTTGACAGATCTCGGTAAGGCTAAAGTAAATGATTTAATAGTAGTCCCGATAAGTTTTGTAGGAGAACATATTGAAACTTTACAGGAAATTGATATTGAATATAAAGAAATTGCGGAAAAAGCAGGGATTGTTAATTTTAGAAGGGTAAAAGCCTTAAATACCCACCCTACTTTTATAGAGGGTCTTAGTGATTTAGTTATTTCTAGCCTAGAAGGACCAGTAGTTAATATAGAGAAAGCTTCTGAGTTGCCTGAGAAAGTTAAACTTTACCCTCAAGAAAAATGGCAATGGGGTTGGAATAATAGTTCAGAAGTTTGGAATGGAAGGGTTGCTATGATAGTTTTCCTAGTACTTTTTATTGAACTAATCTCAGGTTCTGGACCTCTTCATAAATTAGGTATTTTATGAATAATATATTATTAAAAAAACAAACTAAAACATCATCAAGTTCTATTTAATTTCCAAGTAATTTCTGACATTAAGT
>QCUP01000028.1 GCA_003208885.1 Prochlorococcus sp. AG-679-K21
AATTCAGTAATATTTTCTTTCATTTAACTAATCTGGGTATTTAATTTTAGATCTAGGAAATAAAAATAAACCAGAAATTATTGCAAATATTGTTAATAACCCTACAACAGGTGTAAAAAGAGGTTGTAGATTTATAAAGAAAAAATTTCCTGTATGAATTTTCATAAGCCAAAAGAAATCCAATCCAAAATATTGAAATAAAGAATATAAGCTTCCACTAATAACGGTTATTAATAATGGAATTACTGCTATAAAAGTAATACTTCTATGCAGTTTTCTTGTTTTAGTTTTAAACATCATTTGTTTTTTCTAAGGTATTTATGAAGATCTTTTTCACTTTCACAAGCCATCCACATTTCTTTTATTTTAAATGTTCCAGAGCAACCAAGGTCTTTAGCTTTTTCTTTGGCTTCACCTTCAGTTGAATAAGAACCTCTAAGATGAGCTTTCAATTCAATATCTATTAAATTAAATCCAAAAATAATTAAAAAGACGTTTATTAATTTTAATTTAGAAATTAGATTAGTTTTTAAAGAATTTTTCATAATTAAATAGACCATTTAATTTCTAGTCTTCAATTTAATTATAAATTTAATGCCTATTAAAAATAATTCAAAAAAGGAAGAAAAAATAAATTTTGTTATTGGGTTAGGAAGATCTGGTTTTTGGGCAGCAAAGTATTTAAGAAGTATTGGAAAGAGAGTTATTGTTTGGGAAAGTAATGAAAATAAAGAACTTTTAGAAACAAAGGAAATACTAGAAAAACTCGATATATCTGTTTGCTTAAATAAACAATTTTTGTTTGATGAGTTTTCTACATGTCTTAAACAAATTGATTCTATTGTGGTAAGTCCAGCTATACCCTTTGACCATAAAACAATAATCAAACTTAAAGAACGAGGAATCGTTGTAATAGGGGAAATAAATATCGCATGGGAAAGTTTAAAGAATATAAATTGGATTGGGATTACGGGTACTAACGGGAAAACTACAGTTACTCACTTATTAAGTCATATACTAAGAGAAAATAATTTATTAGCCCCATTTGCAGGCAATATTGGGACTCCATTATGCGAAATTGCTTACTCAACAAAAAGCAAAAATATTGATTGGATAGTCGCTGAATTAAGCAGTTTTCAAATAGAAATAGCGACACATTGCATTAAACCTAAAATTGGAATTTGGACAACATTTACTCCCGACCATCTTGACCGTCACAAAACACTTGATAATTATTTCAAGATAAAAAATAGCTTACTAAAACAATCAGAATTTAGAATTTATAATTACGACGATAAATATTTAAAAGAAAATTTCAAATCTCTTTTAAATGGAATATGGATAACTACTAATTCTAACGAATCAGATTCGGATCACTGTGATTATTGGATAAATAATGAACACTTTATTGTAGAGAGAAGGGAAAAATTATTTAGTTTAAAGAATTTTAAATTGAAGGGTAATCATAACACTCAAAATCTATTACTAGCTGTTGCAGCTGCAAGGAAAATTGGATTATCCCCTGAGAGAATAAAGAATGCGTTACTTTGCTATGAACAACTTCCCCATAGAATGGAGACAATATTCCAAAGTGATGCACTCGAAATAATTAATGATAGCAAGGCTACCAACTTTGACTCTTCCGTCGCAGGTATAAATGCAATTAAAGGTTCTCCCATAATAATTTCTGGGGGTAGGTTAAAAAATGGCGATTCTATTGAGTGGGTAAATATTATTAATAAAAAAGCAAAAGCTGTATTTCTTTTTGGCGAAAGCTCGCAAACCTTAAAAAAATTGATCCTTGAGGGAGGATTTAAGAATGATATTTTAACTTTTAATGATCTTTCAGAAGTAATCAACTACGCCTATTCTTATATAAAAAATAATCAAGCTGAAACTTTACTATTTTCTCCTTCATGTTCGAGTTTTGATCAATTTAGAGACTATGAACAAAGAGGAGATATTTTTAAAAAATTAATCCATGAAAAATTCAATATAAAGTTTTTAGCGCATTAAAAATTTAGTTGGTTTTATTCCAGGTCGGTCATTACAACCAATACACTACTAGCTAATTTCCTCTAATTTAGTTAAATTTTATATATAAATCAGAAAGAAACATGAGTGAATCTAACAATTTACCTCAAGCAATAAGCCATAAAAAATTAACTTATTTGATGCTAAATGCACAAAAAGATCTTAATGCCTCTGATGATAAAAAAAGTACTGAAAGCTTAGAAAAACAAGAATTTGATGAATTAATAAATAATTGGGAGATCGTAACTAAAGATGTCATTAAGACAATTTCAAAGCGAAATAAAAACTTATTAAAAAATAAATCTTCTAATTCCTTAATTGCGTTGGGTGCTATGGAAGTTCATCTAAATATGGCATTACAAGCACTAAACGCATTCAAAAAAGACTCTTTAGACTAAATATTATAGTTTTGGCATAGAGAATAAAAGCATATCGACGTAGGTGTTTGATTGTATATCTATATCGCTGAAATCAGAAATCTCAAATCCCAAACCGTCACCGGAAGAAAGCTTTTTACTTGATTTATTATTTTTATCTCTTACTAAAATATCACCCTCTATTATTTGAATCCAATTAAATTTTTCTATCTCTGAAGGTAAATATTTTTTGTTTAAAAGGTTATATTTACATCGCCATATAGATATATCTTGATTTATAAAAAGCTGACATTTGTTTTTTTTTAAGGAATTAATAATCAGATTATTCCCAAAAGTATTCTTAATCGAAATTTGATTATATGAAGGCGTGAGATCTTGAATATCCGGATATATCCATATCTGAAATAATTTGCAGTCTGTATTTTTTTCATTTTTTTCACTATGAGTAATACCTGTTCCTGCAGACATAACCTGCACTTCATTTTCATGAATTATTCCTAAATTATTTAATGAATCTCTATGTGTAATCTCTCCTTTTATAACTATTGTGACTATCTCCATATTCGAATGAGAGTGAGTATTAAATCCTGAATTAGGAGAAATTATATCTTCATTAATTACTCTAATTTTTCCAAAATTATCCCAGATTGGATCCCTGTGTTCTGCAAAAGAAAATGAGTGTTTTGAATCAAGCCATTCTCTATTTGATTTAAATCTTTCATTAGATTTTCTGAACTTGAGAATATTTAAAGCCATCTAATTATTTATGAAAAATTTATAAAATTTTAATTTATCTTTCTGAAGGAGTCCAATTATGGGAGTTAAGAGAAATGAAAATTAGAAATATTATTTTTAGAAAGTTATTTTACTTTGTGCCTTTGTTGCTTTACTAATAATTTTTTTTGCCTCATCTCTTGTTAAACATTTTTCTGCTTTAACATTTAAATTCTTTAGCTTTTGTAATTGTTTAGATATTTTCATCTCATTAATTATATTCTCCTAAAAGTTAACATATTTTTAAAAGAATAGCATTAGCTCTTATTAGATCACGAGAACTTTAATCAAGATTCTGCTTGAAGTACTGAATTATTAGAGCAATATAACGGGTGTATAGGATTTTGTTTTTTTGTTTTTTTTATAAAAAGCGGACCTAAAGGATTCACAAAATTATCTTTTTTTATTGAATAAAAATTCATTATTTTTTTAGAAATGTTGTAATTCCTATTTAGAAAGATCCCTTTGTTGCCCCAGCCCAACCACAAATGACAATTTTTATTTTCAGACCAGTACTTTAAACTTTTATTTATAAACTTATTGTTTAAATAGCCAACAGGTTTCTTATGAGTGAATAATTTATCAGGAGTCTTGGAAATTAAAGCGAATAGATTTATTATTTTAATATTTCCATAATTGTAGTTTTTGCAGATTTTGATTATTTTCCTTGTTGTATTATCAATATAATTTAAATCTGAAAGAGATGGATTTAAACCTATGAAAATTATCTCTTTTTTTGATTTATTTATTTTAAAACTTAAACTCCATCTATATTCTTTATTTGTACTTATTAAACAACTTCTTTCCATAAAGATTTTTTTCAACCTAGACCAACGCCTCTCGCCATTAAAGTGGCGAAAAGAGGGATAGTTGCAAAACCTACTAATTCAGTTGTAATAATAAATCTAAATCTTTTTACAAGTTTTTCTGAGATCTCAGGTAATTTATTTTTACTCAATGGTATCGCCCACAAAATATAAGTTGTTGTTGGGTATAAAGATAATAATCCAACCAAAATATATAAGGAGACTTTAATCCAAAAAATTGGATTTTCTGTATAAAAATCACCTCCTTGTCCAAAATATTTAACCCGTAAAATTCCAGTAACCAATATTGCAACCCCAGCTAAGCCATAAATAACATCTGCAACAACCATTGAAATAGTTTGGTTTCTATTAAGATCAACTTTTAAAGTCAGCCTTTCAAATAAAAGAGATCCAAAACAAAGTATGATTCCCAGGTAATGGATATAAGCAACTAATGCACTTTTAGCTATTTCACCTGTAAACAAAGTTCCTAGTAACATTTGCAAGTCTTAATTTATACAATACTAGCTATTTAAATATATATTCGTCCAAAAATGCCTTCAGTAAAAAAGTAATTTTTAGATTTCAGGATTTTAGGAACCTTTTTTGTCCCTCCTGAAAAGAATCTTTTTTGTTCCAGACCTCAACCACATCTGGGAAATGCTTTTCCATACAAACATCACAAACGCCATGACTAAATCTAATATCACTTATTTTCGATAGATATTTATCTAAATGCATCCAATCACCATCATTATTTTTGACTTCTCTGCAATATGAACAGACTGATAATATACCCTCTTGTTTATGCAAATTAGATAAAGCCTCTAATAAATTAAGAGATTTTTTTCTTAACTCCAAAAAAGCAACTATTTGCTTAGATAATAATTCCATTACATTATATTGTTTTGGAGAAAGATTACCTGGTTTCCGATCGATCACACATAAAGTTCCAAGTTTATTTCCATCTCTATTTTTAAGAGGAAACCCAGCATAAAACCTAATTTTAGGATCACCAGTTACCAAGGGATTATTGATAAATCTTTCATCCTGAAAAGCATCCTGAATAATTAATGGGCTATTTTCTTGAATAGCATGGGTACAAAAAGACCAATCCCTTTTTGTTTCATTAATTTCGAGGCCCACTTTTGACTTAAACCATTGCTTATCTTTATCAACTAAGGTCATTAAAGATATCGGAACATTACAGGTTGAAGCTGCTATTTTTGTAACATCGTCATAACAGGATTCTGGTTTAGTTCCCAGTATTCTATATTCAGCTAATGCTTTTAACCTTCTTTCTTCTTCTTCCTTTTTAGGAATTAGATTTTGCATCATTGTTTTTGAGTTTTTCAACTTTAAAATTAATCTCTGTTTAAAAAACTTTTATTGATCAATACTTAATAAAAAGAAGATAAACTTATTAATTTGTTACTTTGCCACATAACTTTGAGACTGACTGTCCTGCAAGCCATCCACTCGTCCAACAATGTTGAAAATTGAACCCTCCAGTGATTCCATCAACATCTAGAACTTCACCAGAAAAAAATAAACCTGGACATATTAAACTTTCCATACTTTTAAAATTAACTTCATTGATTGAGACACCTCCAGAGGTGACAAATTCCTCACCAAAGGGGCCTTTACTAGAAATAATATATTTATCTTTCAATAGGCTATTTATCATTCTCTCTCTTTCATTTGCAAGAAGATCTGACCACTTCTTATCTTTATTAATTTCCATTTTATTTAATAAGAACACCCACAACCTCTTTGTTAACAAAGGTAGAGGTCTTAAGTTAATTAAGTTTAATTTTCCATTATTAAATTTAAGGTTATCAATTTTTTCTTTTAACTCTTTATATTCTAAGTTTGACCATCTAATTATTAAATTAAATTTATACTTTTGGTCAAACAATTCTCTCGCAGCTATTGAAGAGAGCTTTAGGACAGCAGGGCCGCTAAATCCCCAATGAGTTATAAGTAAATCTCCTCTATTTTTGAAAGATTTGTTATTAAGTTGAATTTCAATATCTATATTTTTAATAGAGACACCACTACAATCTTTCAATTTTGTTTCTTTTGTGGAGAAAGTAAAAAGGGACGGAACAGGCCTTATTATGCTGTGGCCAAAATTTTTAGCTAATTTATGTCCACTAGGATGGCCTCCAGTTGAGAGAATAATATTTTTTGCAATTATCGAAATTTTTTCACTATTAAAAATACTAAAAAGGTTATCTGAAGTTTTTAAAATTTCTTTAACAAAAAATTTAGTTGATATCTCTATCCCTTGATTTATTGCATTTTTTTTTAAGCAACTTATTACATCTAAAGATGAATCAGATACTGGAAATACTCTATTATCAGCTTCAATCTTTAAATTCAATCCTCTTTTCTCAAACCAATCAAATACATCTCCAGCGGCAAAACGATTAAATGATTCCAAAAGCTTAATCCCACCTCGAGGATAATTTTCTGCTAACTCATTCGGTATCCATGATGCATTAGTTACATTGCATCTACCTCCTCCACTAATTCTTACTTTCTCCATAAGTTTTGAGGAACCTTCAAGAATTATTATTCTTTTAACACCATTTTCAGCGGCTGTTACTGCCGTCATAAAACCTGCTGCTCCACCACCAACTACTACTAAATCAAAAGGGGTCAAAAATGTAGACTCTTAATATTTCACTAATCCGATAATAGCAATGCAAGTTTATTAAAAAAAGTTTTTAAATAAAGAATTCAAGTCTTAAACTAAATTATTTTGAAATATGGAGAATAATAATTAAAGACATCTTAAATTTTATGGTTTATTAAACACGCAAATATCTTTTATATATATTACTTTAGTTAGATGGTTAATTTATTTTCCTACGTCAAATATTCTGAAGCTAGCTTTCCAATGACGGGGCAATATACAGCTCTTTTGTTATTAACTTCAGTTATTTGGGTACTTCTTTGGATCGGTTATAGACAAAACAAAATAAATGACGAAATAAAGAAACAAGAGAAAGAAGATAGAATTAACGCAAAGACAGAAAGGAGAAGAAAGTTAGAAAGTTTATATCCAAATAGAAAAAATAATTATTAAAAAAATTTTTGAATCAAGCTTTGAAGAAGTATTAATTAGAAATTACTTTGGTTTTAGTATCGAATTCGCTTCTAGATCTAATAAGCTTTGAAATTTCCAGGTTAAGTTCTTCTTCAGATTTAAAGCCTAATATATCGAATGGTGCCAGACCCAGCGAAACATCATTTCTATTAATTAATTCCATTTTTTTGATAATCTATTTTTATATTAGATAGTTATTAAATTAAAGTAATTGCTTGGTGATTGATTCAACATAATACTTACTGCTTTTAGATATAAATATAAAAAATATAAATTTTTGATGAACTTCTTATGAATTTCTTATTTATTAATCACCTTACAAATTTTTAGTATCAAGCCATATGTTAATTTCTTAAATTATCTGCTTCTAATGACTCTATGAAGACTTTATATTATTTAAATATAAATATCAAATTTAAATATCATGGAAACTAAAAAATTAAAGTCTTTAATACAGTATCTGCCGGGTTTAATTATTCTTCTATACGTGTTGTTTTTAGCAATAACACAATTTATAAAGTAAAAAATTTTTAAAATTATTAGTTTTGATTGGAATTTTTTCTGCATTCGGAGCAGCAATATCATGGACTTATGCGTGCTTCATATGGCGTTCACAAACCGAAAAGTATAATTCGATAGACATTAATTTATTAAAAAATATAATCGCATTTCTAATTTTTCTACCTGCATTTATCAATATAAGTGTTTTAAATGATTTTAGATCTATTGTCACCCTTTTATTTAGTGGAGTTATAGGGATAGGGTTAGGAGATACTTTTTATATAAAGTCATTACAGCTAATTGGTACTAGAAGAACTTTATCTATCGAAACTTTGTCTCCAATATTAGCAACATTATCTGGTGAAATTTTCATTAATGAAAATTTGGCATTTAGATCTTATGTAGGTATTTTCATCATATCAATTTCTCTTTTCATTCTCCTTAGGCAAAGAACTAATCTTTTCGTTAATAATTTGACTACCATTAATGAACAAAATAATCTAAGAATTTATATATTTCCTTTTTTATCAGTTTTATGTGCTGTATTAGGGGGGCTTTTATCTCGAATAGTATTTTTAGAAAGTAATCTATCTCCTTTCCAAACGACAGAGATCAGGTTACTAGGGGCAATAATATTTTTAATAACAATAAAAAAATTTAGCATTAATTTTTTCTTAAAGAATTTAGATTTAAATGAACAAAAAAGATTTTTACTCTCAATATTTTTAGGAACAAATTTAGGAATATTGCTTCAACAAATTGTTTTTAAGACTCTTCCTTTAGGCATAGGTTGGACTTTACTTAGTACATCTCCTGTAATTTCTCTTTTTTTCGCAACTAAGGAAGAAGGACAGATAACAAAAGTTGTCCTATTTTTTACTACATTATTATTTTTAGGTTTATGTTTAATAATTTTGTGAAAAACAAATCTTTGTAATAAATACTCATGTTATTAGAAAAAACAATCAATAAACTTGTTTAAGAAACGGTTTCAATATGAAAATTTTAAAGAAAAAGACATTTGGTACCTTCGAGGTTTATTTAATTTTCTTATCGTGTTTGTATGCAGGATTTTTGAGCTATAAGTCCTTATTAAATATTTTATTTACTTAAGTTAGTTAATTTTTTGAGCTGTCTTTACCAAGTGACCACCATCTTGATCATCATCATCTCTTGAAGCAAAAAATAAACAATATATTCCTAGAGAAGCTATTGATAATGAGATAGAAAGGGCTGAGAGCTCGTCCATGAATAAAAGTGTTTCCTAGATACTAATGGAAAATAAATAAAAAATTGTAAATTAATCAAAAGTCTTCAAATATACTCTAAATTAATAGTATTTTAATAACTAAATTAAGGTTTTTTTGGTGAAAATTCTTATCAAATCGCCATGTAGCGCCAGCGTAATTATTCAATACGGAATAAAGAATTGGCCTATTTGGGAGTGCGAACCAAGTAATTTTTCCTGGAATTACAGGGAGAAAGAAATTTGCCTAATAATTGAAGGTGAAGCAGAAATTAAGACTGAAGCAGGAGAAATTTACACAATTAAAGCAGGCGACTTAGTTGAATTTCCTGCGGGACTTTCTTGCGACTGGCGAATAATTAAAAGTTTAAAAAAACACTTTAGATTAGGGGAATAGATTAAGAAAAGATTTTCCTCGTAAATTCACCAAGTTTGATATTTGAGCTAATATAAATTAGTAAATTAATCGTTAAAACATATATTTTTTATGACTTTCACTGACAATGAATATTTCGAAGTTATCAAAAAAAACGAAACTGTCCAAGAAGCCTTTGAAAAGATAAAACAAACATGTATTAATTTACAAAATCAAACTAATTGTCCAAAAGAAGACATCGAAAGTTTTCTAATATTTATTTCTAAACAATGGGATAAATAATAATTAATAAATCTTTCTGAAAGATATTGATAATTAAAAATTAGATGTTATTTATCAGTTTTAAAAGTTAAATATCTTTTTTAGCACTTGTATTAATACTTGAAGTTCCTTTAGCCGCTGATACAAAGAAAACAAACCCTACTAATCCTGCAATACCAAAAATTGCCGCTAGAGGGTCAAAAGTGAAAGAGAACATAAATAACTGTAAAATCAAAATAAATAATAGTTTTTGAATCCAAATTCCACAATTATTGTTAAGTAACATTTGTCACATTTATGTATCTCAAGACGTCAATATTAAATAATTAGAAGATAATATTTAAGAAAAAAACTTTTATTTGGGAATCAAATAAGGAGATAAATTCTTAAATAATTATTCTCTAAACCCTCTGCACAACTGGTAATAATTTAGTTTTTCATTTTCCATTTCAAAAAAATTCTAGGAGAGAAAACAGATCAAAATATCCACAATTAACTTTTTTTTTGTTTAAAGTAATTTTATGACAGAAATTTATTCAACTACTTCATCAATCAGTTCTTTTACAGCAATTTTATGGTGCTTCTATCCCATAGCAATATTAGTTTTGGTTGAATTATTTCTAGGTGGAGGATTCGACGATGATAACGATGACCAAGATGGTGGAATGATGATTCCAGCATATTCAAGCGCAAAAAATTAATTATATATTGTGAAAGTAATTTTTTAAAAAATTTTGAAAATATAGAAACTACTTTAATTATTTTTGAACTCTCTTATAATTTCACTCATACTTTTAGCTACCTTAATTCTATTCTTTTTTTATTGGTTAGTAATTAAAACGCTTAAAGAAGGTAATGAGGCACTTAAAGAGATGGGTAAATATACCAAATAAACAATTTTATTTCCCTTTATTTGTCATATAAATTTTATAAATTAAAACAAATAACACTATAAATTATGTTAAAAATGTATTTTAAGTTAAAGAGAAATTACTTACTTAACTGAATTAAAATTTTTGTTTTAATAAATTTATTCTGATGAGAGCTCAAAATGCATCTTAATTCTCTACTTTATATTTTTTCTATTTTTTTATTTATTTATGTCATGGCTCTATTTTGGAGAGACCTCCCAAATCAAAAAAAGAAGTAAAATTAATAATTATTAATTTTGTTGCCTATGGAATTAAATTTGGTTATTAATTTAATAATGTTTCTATAAATTTTATATAAATGCAAATTGAATCTTCAAACAATTCAAAAGATGATGCTTTTTCTCAGTCATTGAAAATTGAAAAAGAAAATATTATTTGCAAGGATGGTTTTTGTACATTACCAAGTCAAAATAAAAATACAAACATTAGTGAAAATAACATAAATTTATTCGATCCTATTTAAATTCAAGGCATAAATTAATTATCCTAAGTAAATACCCTTTAAATAAAAATGCTTATTTAATTAATTATTGAATTTAGAGCTTATGTATAAGAATTTTTTGAATGCCTATCAAGAATTTTGGCTTAATGCTACAAACTTCAATAGCAAAACAACAAGATCTGATTGGTGGCGAGTTCAATTAGTAAATATTATTATATCCTTTTTGACAATACCAATATTTTTAAGAACATTTGGTTTTAACATTTATGGCATTGTTTGTATAATCCCTCAAATTTCTATTGATGTTCGTAGATTAAGGGACTTTGGAAAAAGTTGGGAATGGATATTTATAAATTTAATACCAGTTTTTGGCTGGATAGTATGGTTTATATGGCTTGGGTTTGGCAAATCTGGAAATGGAAAGTCAAAATTTATTTAAATTTAGACTATTAACCAAGAGAGTCTAAATCCCTCCTGTAATGAACTAAGTTTTCTTTATTATTCAAACTATTTTCTTTTAAGTTTTTATTCAAATTCTTTTTGAAATTAAGAACAGAGAAGGATCTAATAAAGTTTTTCATAATATCTATTAATTGGTTATCTTTAACCTAATAAAAAGATGATCTCCATTGAGCCTAATTTTCATGGCTTAACCGAACAAGGAAGTTCATTAAACCGTACTAAAAATTTCAAGCGTTTTATAAAGGTGACTTTTTTTAAATTTTTTACTTTTTTACTTTTTTACTTTTTTCTTTTTTTAAAATCTACAAAAGTTACTTTATTTCTAAGCTCTAGTTGTTTTTTAAGAATTCGGAATACATGCCATTCACATTCAGTTAACTTTTGAAATTGATCAAGTGTCTCTTTATCTTCTTGATCAAATTTATCAAAAATATCGGATATGCCCAAACTATGCATTGCAACAAAACTCTCTGCTACATCTTCAGGATTTTGACCTGAAGCAAAGTCTTTAAAAGCCTCATAAGAATTTAATTGTCTAGTCAACCAATTAAACCAAAATTCAGATGTATTATTATTCTCTTCTCTAACAATTTTTTTCATTAACAATATATTTACTACATTAATGATTATTCGTCGTTATCTATTTGGCACCTGTACAATTACTCATATTTATATTTAGAAGGATAATTAGGTAAATACTTTAGGAAATTTTGTTTATTTAATTGGAAAAGACTTTTCTATTAATAGCAAAAACTAGATAAATAAAATATTAGGTATTTATCTTATATTATTTAAATCAAAAAAAAGCTAAACTAAAAGTTTATAGAACAAATGCTTTCAGTACCATTTTACGATTTCCCATCATCCCCATTATTAATAATAGGAGCACTTGGTATTGTAGTAGCGTTAGCAGTATTTTTTCTAGCTTATCAAAAATACTTTACTTCTCCTTTTAATAAGGAACTCCAACAAAAGAAAAAATCTCTATTAAAAGAACAGCAAGAATTAAAAGAAAGATTACAAAAAATAGATCAAGATTTAAAAAATTTATAAAAATATGAAAGAAATTTAGAAACTACTTTTATAGTTAAATATTCTCAAAATTAGAAGCACAGTTATAACAACTATAGTAACTAAGGTTTGGGATTCAAGATTTTTAGTTTTTAATATAAAAATATGGCTTATAAAAGGTCATGGACAAACAACATCTTATAGATTTAATCTCAAATAGCTTGATTTACGAAAGCCAAAATCTCAA
>QCUP01000029.1 GCA_003208885.1 Prochlorococcus sp. AG-679-K21
TAATTTCCGTCCCACAAACTATAAGTCAAAGTCTTAGTAAATGTGCAGAGTAAATCTTATAGCTTTGATAACTTATCCTTATCTATTAGTCTATTTTTCTATTCAAATTTTAGGTAAGTCTTGTAAGGGACTATATTTCACTTTTAAAAAATAAATTAGTTAACTTTAGTGGAGCATAAATATTTTTAATTTTCTGTCCTGTCGATTAAAGAATGTTTTTTGAAATTATATTTAAATCTCATAAAATCTTTGTATCATGATGAACTAAATAAATACGATCTAATATTGCTATAAATATAAGTGTGGTTGATATTGGCATCGTTCCGCCGATATTACCGCCCGGATTTGAAACTATAAAATGTTGATCTAAAGTAAAGGGTGTGTAAGCCCTCTTTTTTTTTGTCCTCTTCAATGAAAGATTTCTTGGATAAATTTTTTGATTTATGTAGAGAATATCAAGAAGAAATTCCACCTCAAAAGATGGCTGAAATTTTAAGAGATTATGCAGATAGGTTAGATGGATAAGGATCAGAAGGATTCGTGATTTTTTACACAAACTTTACCCGAACTTTTTAAACTTTTAAAAATTATCCGAATCCCTTAATCATTTTTTCTGATTGATATCCTGATTTCACGAATTTAGTATTATCAGTCAATATTTAAATGATTTTTAAAAAGAGTTTTTGGTTTTTTTGAAGTAGTTTTCTTAAGATATTCAGGGATATAACTATATGAAACTAATTTCTCATCAGCATTATGAAAGTAGTTTTGAAATTCATTAAAGTACTTTTGGTGTAAAGTAAGGGGTTTTTTAATCTTCATTTTTTCCTCCTAATTAGTAATGAAAATAAGGAATTTCTTCTAATTTTTTTGGAATAAAAGAACAGATGCCAAATTGCATACATTCCATTTGATCATCAGTCAAAGCTCTCGAGTTTGAATTCCGACCTGAGAATGTATCTAGAAAAAAATGTATTGTATTTTGAATCTTATGTTTATAAGGATTTCCGCAAGACATCATTAACCTCCTTTGTTTTTTGAAAATTTTAAAACCCTATTATTCAGCAATGCAATAGGGGTCGCTTTGTGATTTGCTGCAAAAAATAGTTTTGCGTAGATAGGCTTTTTCATATTTTCTATAAATACTTTGAGTCATGAAAACTCCAAAATAAAGAAGTAAGACAGTCAATATGAGTAGCTCTAGTCCTAAGTTGGTCATTTGATTAACCTCCTTTGATTTGAGTGTTATTTAGTACGTTATATATATAAAAATCAAGCGTATGAATACCTAAAAAAATATCAAGTAACAACTTTAAATAACTTCGGAACTAAAAATATGACTTTAATTTTGATACTAAATTTTAAATAAATCAGCATAATTACGGATATACAAAAAAATTTATTCGTACTAATTTCCAATTAATCAAAAGGAGGGATTAGAAATGATCGATAGTCCACCAGAGAAGTTTATTAGATTGGTTTAAACAGCCAACTAAATTAGCAGCAAGGATCAAAGATTTAGGTGCGTTGTTAATTTATTCCCAGACATAACTAAGTACTAAGTGAAGAGATTGTTTCCTAAAGGCGGGAGTACAATCTCTTTTTTTTCTTGGGTTTACATCAACACAAACTTCTCGTATTTATGTCTATTTTGCCAATATTAAAAAGCATCCATTACAACCTAAGCAAAGCGGTTGTCTATGGGTGCAAATAATTTCAAAGTAATTAAGATTCATCTCCAAAAAGAAAAATATAGATATCAAGTGCCAAATTTAAAAACCTTTAGATTAGGTACTTTACCTAAAATTTGACTTTATTAGGAAAAAGTTGCTAGATGTTCTGCAGATTGGAGAATTAATTATGAAAAAAGACATTTTAACAAACCTCAAAAATTCCGATGCTTTGGAAAGTTTCTTCGAATGCATTACTTCATGCAGTATCAATAGTGAGGGGGTGGACTGTACGACCGCTTGTTACGCTAAACACTTGGAACCAGCTAATGTCGATTATCCTTTAAACTTTTTATAAGCAGATTCAACAAAGTTAAGATTGAATATTTTTATATATCTAAAGTTTCAGCAATTAAATTTCGCAGCCGCGATATGAAGGGTTTTCTTCACACTTCAGTTTCCAATATACAATTTTAATATTAGATCCATTGTCTAAATCATTAATAGTTTTTAAGTATTTAGGAATGATTGTATAAGGAACTCTTTTATTCATGATTTCCTCCTACTTACTACACAATCGTTCTAACTACTAACGCATATCATTTATGAGTATCACCATGTACGGTTTAAGGAAGAATAAAGTACGGGTAGTGGACCAAATTTTAAGACTGTTATTTAATTGCAAGTCCTAGGATTAATTCATGGTTGTCATGAGGCAGTTGCAGGGATACAACTGAAGCCAACCATAAATTATTAGAGATCAATTCAAGATATAAAACACACTCATGTAACTAAAGAGATAGTGATGTATTTAAGAACCACGAACATCTATTAGTAACACTACTAATACCAATTAATAAACAAAATAAAGGGGCATGTGTTTGCCCCTTTCGAGTCTTATGCACTCATTATCTAAAAAGTCGGTGAGTGCTTTTGACTCCTGAATTATTTCTACTTCTGTTGAATTGGAAAAGATAGTCGTGACAACCACAAAGCACTTCTACTCGGGTAAAAATACTCTATTAATTTCAGGTCAATTAGTGGACAATATAGGTATAGATCTAGGAGGTCTTATGAAACTATTCAATCAATTTAATATTCTTCCAAAATATCTAACGGCATTTAACTATGCAGGTTTAAATTTGAATGAAACCCCAAAAGAACTTGAGCAATGCCCTGTAGAGTTTCAAACCTACTGGGACAAAGAATGTAAAGAAAATCCAACTAATCAAAATTGTTTAATCTATTGCGACTGAAGTTAAATTATTCATCCTTTTAAATTATAATTAAAAATCAGATAGATAATGCATAAAACAAATAAAGATCATTTATTCGAACTGACAGTCAGACAAATACGTCTAGAGGCAAAGAAATCATCAATTAACTTATATAGTCGTAAAAACAAAAAAGAATTGGTCGAATTAATTCTTAAAGATCGAGAAAAAGACTTAATTGAAGATAAAAATAATGATGAACGTATAGCTGAAGAAGAAAGAATAGCTTTAGAGAATGTTAAAGCTGAAGAAGAAAGAATAGCTTTAGAGAATGTTAAAGCTGAAGAAGAAAGAATAGCTTTAGAGAATGTTAAAGCTGAAGAAGAAAGAATAGCTTTAGAGAATGTTAAAGCTGAAGAAGAAAGAATAGCTTTAGAGAATGTTAAAGCTGAAGAAGAAAGAATAGCTTTAGAGAATGTTAAAGCTGAAGAAGAAAGCATAGCTTTAGAAAAAGCTAAATCCGAAGAAAAGAAAAATGTAATCTTTGATAAAAATTCAAATTTAAAAAGATTATTATCTGAATCTTTTCCAAATAAAAAAATATTGATAACAGATAATAAAGACGGATCACAAACAATTCTTATCCACTAAATATTACGTGCACCGATAAAATATTCATTTAAAGCGGGCGATGCAGTAAGCAAAGCTATGCAAGGTATAGCAGATGATCGCCCAGAGAGTATTTAAGAATCGTGAGAAGTCAATCGGGGCGACAGGATTCGAACCTGCGACCTAGTGCTCCCAAAGCAACAGGTCAAATTAAGCTATTACTAATCTTTTCAGTCATATCAGTTGATATAAGATAATTCTTATTTTAAAATCTTATAAAATCTTATAACGTATGTTGACTCTATCCCATAGCTATCCCATAATGTAGGCAGGAAACGACCTAGTGCTCATGCCTAGAATCACTCAAAAAGATACATGGGTAAGTGAATATAGAAACTTGCTGAAAGAGGGTTTCGCCCCTGAGGCAAAGTGGTTCGTTGGTGAAAATAAAGGGTATATAAGATTAGAGGTTAAAGATAACGGCAAAAAACAGACAAGAGTATTGCCTTTTGATTGGTCAAAAAAAGGCTTTTTTAGTGCAATACCAGAAATACAGCAAATATATAAAAGGTTTTATTCAGGTAAGACAAGATCTTTAAAAGCAGCCTGCGAAGAAGTAAGTGCATCAAGTACTAATAATGAGCTTGATTTAAATGCAATTATTGAAGAATTTAGAAAATTTTGCCTTAATGTTTCCGATAAAACATGGAATAAATCCTACGTCCCAGTGCTCCATAAAGCCCAAGAATTATTAGAAAGATCGAAAGGTAAACCAATTGATGGAAGAGAATTAATGACATATTCTCTAGAAAAATGGGAAATGGGAAGTAGATCAAGACAAATAGCGAGAAGAGCGTTACAAAAATTTCTAGATTATGCAGTTATAAGAAGTAAATTACCGAGTCAATATGCCCCTGTAAAAATACAAGAAACTCTTAAAAAGAAAAGAATTGGATATGCACTTACAGATAGTCAGATTTTGCAACTTATAGCTTCTGAAGATGATAAAAAATGGCAGTTTGCTTTTCAGTTATTAGCAACCTTTGGACTAAGACCAGAAGAACTAAGACACCTAGTTGTTAAAGATGGAGAACTTTGGACTATGTATGAAAAATCTATGGGAGGTACTAAAGGACAAAAAACAGAGCCTAGAAAATTAGCTCCTTTATATATAAGAGATGGTAAAGGCGATATTGATTGGAATCTTGTTGAAAGAATAGAGAATGAAGAGGAATTGCCACCTTTAGGACAAGAAGGAAAAGGAGGCGAAGCCTTAGGAACAAAATTAAGAAGGAATTCTACTTGGAAAAAATTTAAGAGACAGGCAGAAAAATTAAGAGAAGAATTAGTACCTTATGCCTTTAGACATAGATTCGCAAAAACTGCTTATGCAAGAAGTATTGAATTAGGTTTAACAACAAAAGATATTTGTCTTGTTATGGGTCATACAAAAGAAGTACATGAAGCTAACTATGCAAGATTTATTCCTGATGGAACTTATGACAAGTTTAAAAAGAAGGTAGCAGTATGAGCAGTTATTTAGAAGAAAGAATTGAATGGTATGACTACAACTACAGGATGGGTAATGCTCTAATTACTGATTCTCAATTTGATAAGTTAGAAGCTAATTTATTTAGAGTTAATCCAGAAGCAAATTACTTTACTAATAAAACAATATTGCCATTACCTTCACTTCCTAAAGATTCTATTGATGAATTTATAGAAGGATTATTGCCTGATACAAGATTAATTATTGAACCCAAAATAGATGGTTGTGCAATCGCTATTCAATATATAGATGGAGAATTAGTTAAAGCAATCGCTAGAAAAGGCGGTGATGTTACTAACAAAATAAAAGACATTCCAGACGTACCCTCTACAGTAAAAGTACAAGGATTATTGCAAGTTAGAGGAGAACTTTTTAACCCTTCAGAATATGAACGACCAAGCTATTCTCAAAGACAATCAGGTGCTTATCTTCGGGCTGCTGATTCTAAAAGCGATCATCTTAGCTTTTGTAGTTTTCAGATAATTAATGGCAGATTAAACGAACATGATTCTCTGCAATATTTAAAAAAATTAGGTTTTACAATTCCAGAATATAAGAGTCTAAATTTTACAAGTCAGGTAGAAATGTACAGAAAACAATGGCTAGATAAAAAGTTATTTACTAATTATCCGACTGATGGAATAGTAGTAAAGATAAATAGTAGAAAATTACAATTAATAAGAGAAAAATCTAATGAATGTTATCCTCATTGGCAGATGGCTATCAAATACTAATGGAATTTAAAGGTGTATTAAACAGATCTATTGTTTTGAGTGAAGATAAAGTTTCTATAAATTTCAAAGGTATGTTAGACAAATTAACAAGTATGCCAAGCGTTGAATTTACTTATGAGCAAATAAAATCCATTGAAATTTTTGACGCAAAAACAGGTATGCTAACTCTTACAGCACCTAGCATAACTTTTAAAGTTGATGGGCAAGAATTTAAAGGTAGAGATTCACAAAATCCATATAAAGTATTTTTTGTAGGAAATGATGAAGGAAGAAAACAACCAAAAATAATAAAAGATGAAATTTATAAAAGAATAGAAGAGAGAAAAAATCAAGATAACAAGGGGAGCAGTTCACAGGCTGATGAATTAAAGAAATTTGCAGAATTAAAAGAACAAGGAATCATTACAGAAGAAGAATTTAATGCAAAGAAAAAACAAATCTTAGGTTTATAAATGAAACGCTTACTACTCCCACTACTAGCAGCCCTCGCTTTACCTACTGCTGTTAATGCTGAGCCAATCCCAAAAATTTCTGACTACGAATTGTTATCAACAAAAGGAGAAAGATTTGAGTTTTTATGTCCTAAAGAGAAATATAAAAAAGATGGGCAAACAAAAAAAAGAAAACTATATAAGAAATGTTGGTTTGAATTAAAAGATGATCATATTAACTTCATGGATATGCAAAAGATAAAACGTGAAGACATCATTGGGTATTGGGATTTCAAAAATCCTGTTTTCAATAGTACAATTTCAGAACATTTTTTATATTACAAATTCGAAGGTGATGTTAAAAAAATAGTCATTCATTTAAAGCCAAAAAACTTTACCCCCCCTTATGAAAAACAACATAAGAAATTTAAAGAGGCTCTAACTATATGGATAAATCAATAACAACCCTTTTTTTTAAGCTTACAACTAAGAACTATTGCTATAACTAGCTTTTGTTAACAAATAGACACAATCAAATTAATGCAATATAAGGACAAATAGACGTATTTAGCGACATTAAGACCATATATAAGAACAAATAAAGAACATTTAGATGTATTTATAGAAATATCGCTTTTTAGCCTGTTTTTTAAAAATTATCTATACCAATAATTTTCTTAAAGTTGTAGTAGTTGCAATGGTTTATGGACTATCCAAAAGCTGTTATTGATGATGATTTATTTGATGATTCAATCAATGCAATTAAGTCTCCGCAATACAGGCGACTTTTAAAAGAAAAACAAAAAGAGGAAAACAATGAAGACAACAGTTAAGCCTGAGCTTCAGCGTAGATACCTAAAACTTACTGACGAAACATCAGAAGAAGACGAAATTAAAAATAGTCTTACTTTCAGTTTTTCTAGTGAAAATCCTGTCCAAAGAAATGGCTTTCAAGAAGTGCTATCGCATGACATGAACGCTGTTGATTTAACAAGGCTCAAGAATGATGCTCCATTTTTGTTCAACCATGATGTCGACAAACCTATTGGCAGAGTCAGAAACGCATGGATTGAAAATGGCAAAGGTAGAGCAACCATTCAATGGGGTTCTTCGGAACTAGCTAGACAAATGAGAAGAGATGCGGAAATCGGTGTTTTAAGGAATATCTCTGTTGGTTATCTAATCAACAAAGCAGAAGAAACCAAAGACGGAACTATTCGGGCTACTTCATGGCAACCAATGGAATTGTCATTAGTAACTATCCCTGCTGACAACTCTGTTGGAGTGGGTAGATCAATTAAAAATCAATCAAAGGAAAAATCAATGACAACTAGTCCTGACTATTTATATGAGTCAAAACCTGACGAATATCAAAGAGAATCATCTAACTTTTCTATAGTTCGTGCATTGCAGGCAAGTGTTTCTGGTAACTGGAATGATGCAGGCAGAGAAAGAGAAATCCAACAGGAACTAACAAAAAGGAATGGTAGAACTTCACAGGGTGTCTTTGTTCCTCACGAAAACTGGAATACAAGAGACTATGTAAAAGGAACAGCTACAGTAGGCGGAAATCTTGTCGGTACTGATCATTTACCAAGTCAGTTTGTAGATGTTTTAAGAGCTAGATCAGTAGTCTCTGAACTAGGAGCAAGAACTTTGCCTGGACTAGTTGGAGATGTTTCTATCCCTACAAGAACAGCAGGGGCAACAGCTTATTTTGTAACTGAGTCGGGTTCTGTTACTGAATCAACTGGAACTTTTGGAACTATCACAATGTCTCCAAAGGTCATGGGTGCTTATTCAAAATTTAGCCACCTAATGAAGTTGCAAGGTACACCAGAAATAGAATCTTTAATTAGAGATGACTTTATTTCTACCCTTGCATCAAGACTAGATTTAGTTGCACTTAATGGTGGCGGTTCTGATGAACCAGACGGAATCTTACAAACAACAGGTATTGGTTCAGTCGCTATTGGAACAAATGGCGGAGCAATAACACTCGATAAAGTTCTAGACCTTAAGCAAACAGTTGCGGTTGATAATGCAGATATTAATTCGTGTGCCTTTGTTACCAACACAGTTGTAGAGAACGCTTTGTCTAAATTAAAAGACGGAAACTCTGCATATCATCTAAGCCCTTATGCAGGTGCAATAGGTCAACAACAAATAGCTAATAGAAGATTCATGGTTACTAATAACGTGCCATCAACTCTTACAAAGGGTTCATCTTCTGGCGTTTGTTCAGCAATGATCTATGGAAACTTTAATGACTTATTAATAGGAATTTTTGGAGATACTGAAATTCTTGTAGATCCTTACTCAGCAATGCAAACAGGCGTTACAGCAGTAAGAATTTTACAGGCTATTGATATCAAAGTTCGTCATGCTCAGTCATTCGGAGCTATCCAAGACATAACAACATAAGTACTAGAGGGTAGTTAGTTACTGTATATAGCTGGGTCGAATCTATATACTTCATCTATGCTTTTTGGGGCAAACTTTCTACCCTCGACCCTATACTTATAAATGATTGACAGTCGATCTACAATAAGGAGCAATTAGCTCCTTTTTTAATGCCTGAAAAGAAAGACTCAAGACCTTTATCTAAGAAAAAAAGAGGTTATCTTTTAGCAATAATGGCTGGTAGTCTTGGTGGTCCTTTTGGATGGATAACATCACCATTAGTTTTATATTTCCTAAATAAAAAAGTAAAATCTAAAGATGGCTCACAACCAAATATCTTTAAATTTTGGAGTTTAATAGGATTAATTGGAGCACCAATAAGTTTATGTTTTGTTCTATTACTTCCTCTTCCTGAAGAAACTAAAAAAGCAGAATCAAATAAAGATTTTTTTGTGACCAAAGAAATGTATGGAGAAAAATGGCCTTTTACCGTTGATGAAGGCGCTGTCTTCTGTAAAGGAAATTCAATTTATTTTGGACATGAAGGAAAGTTCTATGCCCTTAATGGAACTGCAAAAGCACAATTTGGGTATCCTTTCCCTGATGCTATTTGGAGAGTAGATCCTAGACCAGAAATGGCAAAATATAATCTTAAGATTCCAACTACAGCAATAGATGAAAAAGCAAGAAGTCAATGCAAATAAATAAAAAACTTGTCTATAAAAATCTGTAACCAGAAGGTAAAAAATACGATATAAGTTACATCTATATAGAAAGTAGATTTTGTTGATATAACAGATTTTATTGGTATAATTCTAGGTCGATTTTTTAGTTTGTAACTAACTTTTTGGCGTTCTGCCTAGAAAAATTTTGGGGGTCGAAAGTATCCTTAAACAGCCGGAAAAGTAAGAACCTTGTAAGCTTTTTATTTATAAACCAAGAATCTTTTTTCTCATCTCTTTATATTCTTCATCTGAAATAAGATTTTTTTCTTTCATTGATAATAAGTCCTTAAGTTTTTTTTCCATTTCTTCCTCACTATTTTTTTCTGGAAGTATTTCTAATGTTTTCTCAATATTTTCTTTTTTGCCTGGAGTAGGTTTTCCAGCATCTACCCATTTAGCAACAAGTTGTCTCATATCTCTTTCATATTGGTTGCCCTGATACCAAACCCATATCAAAATCAATACTCCAGGAACAACAAAAGCAGTTAACCCAATAATTACGAGAATAAATGCAAGGCATCCTCCCATCTTGCTTGGAATTGGATACCCCATTGACTTTGCCCAAAGGACTGCTTTTTCCCTAGTTTCAGTTTCAGTCATTGGGTTAGATTTAAACCCTTTATCTTCTAATTTCTTGGCAAGAATTCCTTGAGGAATTTTGCATATAATTTTTCCTTTATCATCATAAAGTTCATAATTAATTCCTTTATAACCAGACAAATCTTCATCTACTGGTGAATCACTATTTATTTGACCACGATCAATTGCATAACTTAATGCTGCTTTAAATGCTTCGTCTTTCATTAAAAAAACTTTTCCTACTTGAGAGTATATAGGGGTAGGACTTTTCCTACTAGTAGATTAACTAAAAACCATATAGGAAAACTAGACCCCCTATACACTCCTATATAGGAAAACTATTTATCCAATATTTATAGTATGGTCGCCCCATTCCCTCGTTAAATTTCTTTCGCATAAACCTATCTTCGTTAAATAGTTTTATACAAATCCTTCTGGCGTGTTCGTCATTACATCTAAACTCTTTTGCTAATTCCTGATAAGTTAATTGGGTTTTATTAGTCATTAGATGATCTAAAAATTTATAGCTTAGTTCGTTCTTTTTATCTGGTAATAAGTCTCCATCACCTACACCTGTTAAGTAGAAAGAATAGTCTTCTTTATTTCCATCAAGTTTCCAAACTATGCCCTTTTCGCAGTTACGTTTACCCAGACATTTCATAAAGAATATTTCGTCATCATGTTCGTCTGTCCATAACCCCCAGATATCAGAAACCGCACCGCCCTGTGTACCTGCTCCTAAAATATCGTTTAAATTTACTTCGCTTCGATCTTCTTTTGTAAGGTGTGCAGAAATAACAATAAGGACACCTAATTCGCTAGCCAAATTATTTAATTCATATAGCGGTTTACAAAATTCAGAGTCTTTTATATTTATGCCATGACCCATCAATAAACCAGTAATACTATCTATACAAATAACGTCTATTTTTTCGTTAATAATATGATTTTTTAAAACTTTTATATCTAATTTATTACCGCCTAAATCATCACTAAAAAGAAAATATATTTTACCTTTTAAATCCATCATTTTAATTTTTACATGAGCATTATTTCTCGATTCGTCAGCCTGCCAAACTAAAACCTTTTTAGGTGTTGTCGATAGTTCACCCATAAAAACAGAACCATTAGAAATGGCTTCTGATAAACGATAAAGAAAAGCAGTTTTACCAGAACCCTTATCGCCTGCCAATAAAACGCAAGCACCTTTTGCCCCGAAAGAATCAACAATCCACTCGGTTGGTTTGTATTCCTTGATTAGGTCACTTAGTTCTGTTGATTGTATTTTCTCTACTGCTTTTTCTACCTGTTTCTCTACATGAAAGTAGTTAGTTTTAGTCTTGTACCTATTACTGTTGAAACTACTTTTTTCTGGTTCAATAACAGGCAGACTCTTAGTCAGGTGTTGAGAATACCAACCTTGTTCGGCTAGTTGTTCATCAAATTTTTCCGCTATAGATATGTAGCCACCAGCCCCACATCTTTGGAAAGATTCCCATTCTTTGGGAAAGCGTTCTGATTTTTTCATTAATCTAACCATGATTCTGGATACCAAATATTTACCTGTTGTTTAAGAGTTAAGTTCCTCTCTTTTGCGACTAATGAACAGGCGAGCATTACAGCGTAGATTTTCATATCTTCTCTGTAGAAGTCGAAAGGTATTGGCGGTTTATGTAGTTCCATTTCATAACCCCGCTACGTCTATTCGACTAATAATCTCGTTAAACCTTTTATCAACAACACCACCAATATCAACTAATACTCTTTTGTTCTCATCATTAGCTCTACATAAATCGTTGTAGGCACAAAAAAGTTTGTCGTAACTTTCAAGCATCTTTGCGATTAGTTCATCTTGAAACTTTATAGTTTCGGCATGATTGCATTGAATTGCCTGTTGATTAGTTAAAGCCCTGGCTAATTTAATTTCTAAATCTGTTTTACAAAGAGGTTCTAATTCAAAAAACCATTGTGCAGACTTTTGTTTTATTTTTTCTTCTGTCCAAATTAAATCCTTTAAAATTAAATCAGTACTAGTGACGTCTTTCTGGATTTCTGGATAGGCGTTTTCTTTTTGATTCATAACGCCTCCATCTTTTGATAAGAGGTGATTTTTTTTGCGGCAATTAAAGGTGCATTTACAGTTTCAATAGTCTGTTCTATTTGCCATTGCTCAATAGCATCAACATTCCATTTCACATTAGATTTTCTTTTGCCTGTTACATAAAGCCAATGCAAACCAGCAATAAAGGTGTTTGTATTTTTTAAGTTCCACAAAGTGGCCTCACTAATACCTAAAACCTTTGATGCCTGAGCAACGCCCAGCCAT
>QCUP01000030.1 GCA_003208885.1 Prochlorococcus sp. AG-679-K21
TAGTAATGAGATCTTTTTCTTTAAATTCTAGAAGTTTTTTGGAAGATTCTTTATTTGCTAAATCCTCAACTATTTGGTTATCCTCAGAAGATGGTTGAATGTTTTCACTCACGATTTAGTATTTAACTTTAAAGACTCTAAAAGATTTTGCTAAATTAAGCGAATTTTCCAACAATTTTTTTAAATGTTTTCATTACCTGGCTACGAATATTTTTTAGGTTTTTTAATAATTGCTGCGGCAGTTCCCATTTTAGCTTTAGTTACTAACCTCATAGTTTCTCCAAAAGGGAGGACCGGAGAAAGAAAACTTACCTACGAATCAGGAATGGAGCCTATCGGGGGTGCTTGGATTCAATTCAATATCAGATATTACATGTTTGCATTAGTATTCGTTATATTTGATGTAGAAACAGTATTTCTTTATCCTTGGGCGGTTGCATTCAATAGACTAGGTTTACTAGCGTTTATTGAGGCTCTAATATTTATTTCAATATTAGTTATTGCTTTAGCTTACGCATGGAGAAAAGGAGCTTTAGAATGGAGTTAAAAAGTTGAACAATTCACTTTCACCAAAAGCAATAAGAGAACTTAGGGAAGAGACTTGTAATCCTCTCGGTGCGCCCCAAGTCACGACTGACTTGAGCGAAAATATCATAATGACAAGTTTAGATGATCTTCACAACTGGGCTAGATTAAGTAGTCTATGGCCACTTTTATATGGAACTGCATGCTGTTTTATAGAATTCGCAGCACTCATAGGTTCTCGATTTGACTTTGATAGATTTGGCTTAGTTCCTAGAAGCTCCCCAAGACAAGCTGACTTACTAATTGTTGCTGGAACAGTTACAATGAAAATGGCACCGGCATTAGTAAGGTTATATGAGCAAATGCCAGAACCAAAATATGTTATTGCAATGGGAGCTTGTACCATAACTGGTGGAATGTTTAGTGCAGACTCAACAACAGCAGTTAGAGGAGTTGATAAATTAATCCCAGTTGACTTGTACCTTCCTGGTTGCCCCCCTAGACCAGAAGCTATTTTTGATGCAGTTATAAAATTAAGAAAAAAAGTTGCTAATGAAAGTATTCTTGAGAGGAGTAAAGCTGAACAAACTCATAGATATATAACTTTAGAGCACGATATGAATATTGTTTTTTCAGAAAATACTGGTGAGTATTTAAATAAAAAATCTGAAAATTCAATTAAATCTTCTAACCTGAATCAAATAAAAGAAAGTAGTGAAAATGTCTATGAAAGTAATTCCATAGACAAAGAAATAAAATAATGGAAAACAATAGTTCACCTGAATCTTCAGAAGAAATTGTAGAACAAAGAGGAATAGTAAGTAATCAGCTTTCTGAAGATGGGATTACAAACAAATCTTTAGGAAATGACCATATAGGTGTTGAGATACTTTCAATAAAACCAGAAAAATTGTACGAAGCAATTTCTACTTTAAAAGGATATGGATTTAATTACCTTCAATGTCAAGGAGGTTACGATGAAGGGCCAGGAAAATGTCTTGTAAGTTTTTACCATTTGATCTCACTTGGGGATATTCAAGATATAAAAGAGATTAAAGAAGTTAGAGTAAAAGTTTTCTTAAATAGAGATTCAGATTTATCTGTACCTAGTCTTTATAAAATTTTCAAGGGAAGTGATTGGCAAGAAAGAGAAACTTATGACATGTTTGGAATTAACTTTGCTGATCATCCAAATCCAACAAGACTTTTAATGCCAGAAGACTGGAGAGGATGGCCATTAAGAAAAGATTATATACAACCTGATTTCTATGAATTACAAGATGCTTATTAGAGGAATTTATTAATTTAATTTCTTCAATTTTTTATTAATAAACATTATCGCCCTTGCCAGTCTTCGGGGGTCATGCCTAAGTGTTGGAGTTATCTTTCTTGAATAAAGAGGGGCTTGTAAAACGTAATACCCTTTAGAAATTAATTCTTCTTTATTACAAACCACTGGTACTGCTCCTCTACTTTGGTAATAATCAACAAGCGGTGACTTTTCAAATTGAATTTGAGAAAGTATTGTATTAAATATTCGAGTTTTTACACCAAAATTTGATAATTGCTTTTCTATTGCTTTGATGTGTTGATACACATCAAGACCATCCGTTTCCCCCGGCTGAGTCATCAAATTACTTATATAGATCTTTGGCGCATTACTTTTTAGAAGAGCATCTACAATCTCAGGGACCAGTAAATTAGGTAGCAAAGAAGTATAAAGACTTCCTGGACCAAGTATTATTATGTCTGCTTCTTTAATAGATTCAAGAGCACTAGGAAGAGCTGGAGGATTTTCGGGTAGATAACCAATCCTCGAAATCAAATCTTTAGATTGACCTATTTTACTTTCACCAAATATTTTCTCACCATTTTCAAGTTCAGCCCAAAGCATTACATCTATATTAGTTGCCGGCAATACTTGCCCTTGTACTGCTAAAACTTTACTAGAGGCCTGAACGGCCTTTTCTAAACTGCCTGTAATTGTTGTTAAAGCAGATAAAAATAAATTACCAAAACTATGTCCTTCTAATCCACTACCTCCAGAAAATCTGTATTGAAACAATCTTGTCAAAATTGGTTCCTCGTTTGATAAGGCTGCCAAGCAATTTCTTATATCTCCAGGTGGCTGAACTCCTAATTGTTTTCTTAAAACTCCGCTACTCCCTCCATCGTCTGAAACTGTAACTATTGCGGTTATATTACTGCTGTAGTTTTTTAGGCCTTTCAATAAAGTTGACAAGCCAGTGCCTCCTCCAATAGCAACTATATTTGGGCCTCTTTTTAATTTACTTTTAACTCTTAGTGCATCTACTAAAAATGTATTTTTTTCTGGAACAAGGGCTTTTTGTATAGAATTAATACTTCTATTTTGCCCAATACCAATCAAGAGAAGCCCAAATACAAGGATTAATGGTCCTAAAACTGAAATAGGCAAAATTTTAGTTACCACATTCATTATCGAGAAAAAGATTTCTATTAACCAATAAAGAGGTCTTAAATTAGTCCAGATTGCGATACCTAATAAAGATGTTAATAACCCAATAGCAGAAGTTATCATCCATCTTTTGATTACTAAACCTGGCAATAACCAACTTAGAATTCTTATAATTTTATTTATCAAACCTAAATTTGACTTTTTAATATAAGATAAGATTCTTTTTATTCTTTTTTTCTTCTTCTGCATCAAGATCCTCTTAAATTTCTAAAAATTTAAATGTATAAATTGATTATAAATCAAATACATACATCCTTTTTTATTTTTTAAAAGTAGGCAATATGTATTTAAAGTCAAATTGCTCTATATACATTTTGAAAAAATCAAAACATGCCGTAGAAACAAAAAATCTCTCTATTAGTTGGGGAGAACTTAATGTCCTAAATAAAATTAATTTAAAACTTTATGAGGGAGAAAAACTAGCTATTGTTGGCCCTTCAGGATCTGGAAAATCAACTATATTAAAAATCTTGGCAGGTTTGATATTACCCACTGCGGGAGAATTAAGCATATTTGGACAAAAACAAACTTACTTAAGATTAGATCAAACTAATCCTCCAGATGTAAGATTAGTATTTCAGAATCCTGCTTTATTAGGATCTTTAACTATTGAAGAAAATGTAGGCTTCATACTACAAAAGAATAAAAATTTATCCAAGAAATTTATTCAAGAAACTGTACGAGAATGTTTGGAAGAAGTAGGATTATTTAATGTTGGTAAAAAGCTTCCAAATGAATTAAGTGGCGGCATGCAAAAAAGAGTAAGTTTTGCAAGAGCATTGATTACAGATCAAGATTTAGATAAAAAAAGTCAACCATTATTACTTTTTGATGAACCTACTGCTGGTCTTGACCCTATTGCTTCATCAAGAATTGAAGACCTAATTAATAACACAAATAATAAAGCCAATGGCTCATCTATTGTTGTTAGCCATGTTCTTAGTACTATAGAAAGGACTTCAGAAAAAGTTGTTATGCTATATGGAGGTAAATTCAGATGGGCTGGTTCGATTGATGAATTTAAAGAGAGTAATGATCCTTATGTTTTTCAATTTAGAAATGGGAAACTTGCAGGGCCAATGCAACCAAAAGACATTTAAACATTATGCGTAGAAGCTTAAGAGATTCGATAGTAGGATTTTCCTTGTTGGGAGGTTTATTAGTATTTACATTTTTTTCATTCTGGTTAAGAGGTGTAAAACTGTCTTCGAAAAATTGGTATCTTTTTGCAGAATTTAAAAACGCAAGCGGTTTATCAAAAAAATCTCCAGTTACTTACAGAGGGATCTTAGTAGGTTCAATTGAGGATATTCTTTTCACTAATGAATCAATCAAAGCAAAAATTGTTTTAAATAATCCAGACATTATTCTTCCCAAACCAGCATTCGCAAGAGTTGTTACTAATTCATTTTTAGGAGGAGATGTTCAAGTTGCATTAGAAACTAGTGAAAAAATAATTCCAAAGAATACTCCAAAAGCCATATCAGAGAAATGCGAGAGAAAATTAATTATTTGCCAAGGAGACACTATTACTGGAAAGCAGCTATCGAGCCTTTCAAATATTACTAACAGGATAAATCAATTACTTAAAGAATCAAATCAAGAAAACTTAGTTGAAAATGTAGTTAAGTCAATAGAACAATTTGATAAAACACAAGAAAATCTTGATGAACTTATTTTTTTATCAAAGCAAGAAATTATTAGAGTTAAACCTCTTATAGAAGAGGTAACCATAGCAGCAGGTCATTTAAACAATATTTTGTCTACTATTAATGATGAAGAAACCCTAAAAGATATTAAATTAACAATCGAAGCGGCCGAATCAATATCAGGTAAATTTGATAAAATGAGTGATGATTTTGAACAGTTAATGAAAGATAAAGAATTAACTAAATCTATAAGAGATTTAACAATTGGATTATCAAAATTCCTTAATGAGATTTACCCATAAAAATTTAAAATTCATTAATTGCATTTAAGGCCATGGCAGCAATTGTTTTATCAGTAGCTTTAGGCAATTGAACATATTTCCCTTGTGCAGCTTCTGCAAGTTCTTTTCCAAAGCCACTAGCTATAAATTTTCTTTCTGTATCTATAATTAATAACTTTATTCCTAACATAGGGTATTTAGACGCAATATCTAATACTTCTTGTTTTAAATCCACATTTTCGTTTTGATCAACTTCTGCTTGACCTAGTGATGTACCTAAAGGGACATTCCCTCTCCCATCAGTTATCCCAACGACAATGACCTGACCTATATCTCCCGTAGAAAGAGCATTTTTTGCTACTTTTGCTGATTGAGTTAACCCATGCGCTAAAGGAGATCCTCCTCCACATGGCATAGTTTCTAACCTTCTTTTTGCTGCCGTAATAGATCTTGTTGGTGGCAAAAGTACTTCTGCTTGATTCCCTCTGAAAGGTATAAGAGCTACTTCATCTCTATTTTCATAAGCCTCAGTCAAAAGCCTGATTACGGCACCTTTAGCACTTTGCATTCTATTAAGTGCCATAGACCCACTAGCATCAACTAGAAAAATAACCAAAGCTCCTGCCTTTTTTTGAAGGAGCTTTGCCCTAAAATCATTTTCTTCAATAATAATAGTTTTATTCGGATTCTTTAATCTTCTAGATTTCTGATAAGGAGCAGCAGCCCTGAGTGTCGCATCAACAGCTATTCTTTTTACTTTACCTCTTGGAATTAAAGGTCTGACATATCTACCTCTGCTTTGACTTAAAATTACTGATCTACTTCCACTATTGCCTGCTTTAGATTTTGCTGATGAAAAAAGTAATAAATCAGGATCTACCATGCATGATTCAGGATCAAGAATAAATTCTTCTGGGATATCAGGATTAGAATCTTCTTCCCCATCAGAATTATCTTGTTCTTCTTCTTGATCATCCTCATTTTCATTAGATTCAGGTTCAGAATCTTCATTATTTGACTGAGGAGGTGGTGGTGGTGGGTTCTGATCCTCAGGCGGAGGAGGTTGAATATCATTATCCTGAGGTGGGATTTGAGTCGCTCGAGGAAGAATTACTAATCTTACAGCAACTTTTAAATCATCAGAATTAACATTCTCATCACCTCGAAGGGCTGCATTCGCTTTAGCAACTTTTACTGCAAACAATTCAGATCTATGTCCTTCAACACCACCACGAAGGGCTTCATTTACTAAATAAGTTATTTGTTCTTTAGTAATTTTTACATCCTTTAACCATTGCCTAGCCAAAATTAATTGGGTTGATAAATTGTCAGATTCTTCAGACCATTTTCCTGAAAACTTGATATTGTTTTCAGCATGAGATAATACAGATTTTGTTATTTCAACTCTTTGGTTATTATCCATAGATTGATCTGCAGAAAGAACAATTGCAAATCTATCTAATACATGATCTCTTAAAGCTCCTTCTTCAGGATTATAAGTTGCGATCAGCAGTGATCTACATGGATGAGACAGACTTAATCCATCTCTTTCAATATTATTTTGTTCTCTACCAGTAGCTTCAAGAATTAAATTCACAATCCCATCATCCAATAAATTAATATCATCAACATACAAAACACCCCTATGGGCCTCTGCTAAAATACCAGGCTGAAAAACTTGTTCCCCTGTATTCAAAGAAGCCGAAACATCTATAGATCCAACGAGTCTATCTTCCGTAATTCCAATTGGTACTTGAATAAATGGAGACTGTACAACTTTGCTTGGTATGCTTTCAACTTGATTAAGGTAATCAATTCCAATGATTTTCGCTATTAATTGATTAATATTTTTATCCCACTCTTCAGGTTTATTTGGATCTAAATTTCTACTTATAGGTCTGAAAGAAATTTTATTATCAGTTAATTTATCTAGCAATAATTCATTATCTATTATTTCTATCGGTGGGATTAAGGAATGCAAGCCTCTAGCTAATACTGACTTGCCAGTACCCCTTCCCCCTGCAATGATAACTCCTCCTAAGCTAGGATCGACAGCTGCTAAAAGTAAAGATAGTTTTAATAAGCTGTGTCCTGTAATTGCAGCCAATGGAAATGCTCTAGAGGAATCCTTCTTTTGCATTAAATCCTTTATGTCTTCTTTCCCTTTTAACTTTTGTTCCAAAATCACTTTAAAAATCCCTGATATAGAATTTATCCAATAACGTAGTTTTTTGTAGTGGAATTATCAAATCTTAATATCAAGAATGGACTATGTATATCTCTAGGCGCAAATATTGACAGTAATTATGGTAAACCTGTCGATTCATTAATAATTTGTAAACCAAAAGTAGAAAACCTAATCAAGAATTGGATAAATCAATCTAAATCTTTTGAGAAAGAAATCGAAGCATCAAAAACAATTTTTTATTGGTCTTCAATATATGAGACAAGTCCTCATGGAGTAAAGGATGATCAACCAAATTATTTAAATACTCTTCTTTTAGTAAAGAGTAAGTTTTTCCCAACGCTAACAACAAAAAATGCAAAATCCCTCCTAAGAGAATTGAAAAATTTAGAAAGAAATTTCGGAAGAAAAAAAACTCCCAATAATATGAAATGGCTATCTAGATGTTTAGATTTAGATATTTTATGGTGGGAAGATTTTTGTTTCAAGGATGAAGAATTAATATTGCCTCACCCAAGATTTATGAATCGTAATTTTGTAATATCGCCTTTATCTGAGATCCTAAGCAGAACACAAACAGTTAAAAAAATTGAAGAACCAAGATGGCTTGTTGATTGATTTACAAAATTCTAAAATAATTGTTAGGGTGTTTTTATTTAAATTATGGAAGATAAAAATCATTTCAAAAAAGCCATTTTTAAAGAAAAAATATCTGAGTTAAGAACAAAAAAATTTAGTTTTGAAATAAATAGAATTGAACTTCCCAATGGACATGAAGATGAATACGGACAAATAATATTCCCAAACGCTGCATTAGCTGTTCCAATAACAAATGAAAATAAAGTTATACTTCTTCGCCAATATAGATTTGCTGTATCAAGATATTTACTTGAGTTTCCCGCAGGTACTTTAGAAATAGGAGAAACACCAATAAACTCAATCAAAAGAGAAATTCAGGAAGAGGCTGGATATAAAGCAGAAAAATGGGATGAACTAGGTGCTCTCGTTAATGCTCCTGGATATTCAGATGAAGTAATTCATTTATTTCTTGCACGGGATTTAAGCAAATTAAAAAATAAGATAAAAGGAGATTTAGACGAAGATATAGAAGTTTTACTTATGGAACCTGAAAATTTAGATAATTTAATTTCTAGTGGTAATGAAATTCTAGATGCAAAAACTGTAACAGCTTGGTTTAGAGCAAAGCAATTTATGGGAATTAAATGAATAACCCAAGAATACTTTTTTGGCATAGAAAAGATCTTCGAATTGATGATAATAATGCTTTAAAAAAAGCATTTTCTTTATCAAATGCTATTACTTCAACATATATTTTTGATCAAAATTATTCTTACGACTTCAATGCTAAATCCAGAGCCTGGTTTCTTGGGAATTCACTCGAAGAATTAAGTAAAAATTGGAAAAATCTTGGAAGTCGATTGATTATAGATGAGGGTAATCCCTTAATTCTGATACCTAAATTAGCTAGATTAATTGAAGCTAAGTTTGTTGTTTGGAATAAAGCGATAGAACCTTATGAAATTAATAGGGATTTAGAAATAAAAGAAACTTTAAAAAATTGTAATATTGAGTTTATAGAATTATGGGATCATCTATTAATAGAGCCTTCTCAAATTTTCACTGGAGGTAAAAAACCATATTCAGTTTATGGTCCATTTTACAAGAATTTTAAGTCGAAAATTAATTTATTAAATTCGAAAAAAAGTTTCAATAATGTTAGTAATTTAAAAGATTTAGAGATAGGGCCTAAAGTAAAAAAGAAAATTGATACATCAAGATTAATATTAGATCGATTTCAAAAAAATATAAATTTTTCTGGATTTAAATTATGTCCTTGCAAACCAGGAGAGCTCGCTGCTGAAAAATTATTAGATCAATTTATTTACCAAGATAAAATCGGATCTTACGACTCTTCAAGGGACTTTCCATCTCAGAATGGAACATCTTTTCTAAGCGCTTCATTGAGATTTGGGACTATAAGTATACGAAAAGTCTGGGATGCAACATTATCTCCTGACTTAATAAATATAAATAAATCCAATCAACTATCAATAGAAACTTGGCAGAAAGAATTAGTTTGGAGAGAATTCTATCAACATTGCTTATTTAATTTTCCAGAATTAGCAAAAGGACCATATAGAAAAAAATGGGACCTTTTCCCTTGGCAAAATAATCATGAATGGTTTACTCGGTGGAGCGATGGACAGACTGGAGTTCCTATTATTGATGCAGCAATGAGACAACTTAATAGTTCTGGTTGGATGCATAATAGGTGTCGAATGATAGTGGCTTCATTTCTTGTAAAAGATCTTATTTGCAATTGGCAAATGGGTGAAGAAAAATTTATAAAGGTATTGGTTGATGGTGATTTAGCCGCAAATAATGGAGGCTGGCAGTGGAGTGCAAGTAGTGGTATGGATCCAAAACCATTAAGAATTTTTAATCCTTATACACAAACAAAAAAATTTGATCCGATTTGTAAATATATTAAATTCTGGATTCCTGAATTATCTAAGGTTTCTAATGCCGATATCCTTAATGGTGAGATATCTGATTTGGAAAAAAATAATTATTCTGAGGCTTTAGTTAATCACAATATTCAGCAAAGACTTTTTAAGGATCTTTACGCACAAATCTGAAGTTCATTAATACAATTTTTTAAAATATTATTTAAATTTTCTGATACATAAACTTGTTCTTCATAAGAAATTTCTGGATACATTGGGAGACTGAGCACTTCAGTACAAACCCGTTCTGTATTAACAAGTTTTTCTCTAGAAAAATTTTTATTTTTATAGGCTAACTGTGCATGAATTGGAATTGGATAATAAATAATAGAATTGATTCCTTTATCGGAAAGTCTTAGTTTCAATAAATTTCTTAAAGAATTATTTTTGTTGAAATCAGTTTCGAATAATTCCGAATAATTATTGTTTATATCGTAATTATGATTTTTTAATTTGATCACAAATTGATTCCAAGAATGAGAAACATTGTCAAACTCAATCTTTGGTAAATGTATAAAATTATTTTTTTCTAATAAATTAAGATAATTATTGGCTATTTTTTTTCGATTAATAATCCATTTTGATATTGATTTTATTTTGATATTTAAAACTGCTGCTTGTAGAGTATCTAGTCTACTATTATAACCTATTTGAGTATGGTGATACCTTTTAGGACTTCCATGAACTGCCAACTCTCTGACCTTTTTTGCAATATTTTGATCTGAAGTTGTAACTGCCCCTCCATCTCCAGCAGCCCCTAAATTCTTAGTTGGGAAAAAGCTAAAGCATCCTATATCTCCAATACTTCCTACTATAGAATTTTCCCACATAGTACAAGTTGCCTGCGCGCAATCCTCAATTATTTTTAAATCATATTTTTTAGCTAATGCTTTTATTGACTTCATATTTACAGCATTACCAAATAAATGGACTGGCATAATTGCTTTGGTATTAGAATTGATTTCTCCCTCGATTAAATCAATATTAATTAAATAATCATTTGGATTGATATCAACCAAAACCGGATTAGCTCCTACTGCACTTATAGCTTCAGCAGTTGCGAAAAAGCTGAAAGAAGAAGTAATTACTTCATCTCCTTCTCCAATATCTAAAGCACGTAAAGCAAGTATTAATGCATCAGTTCCACTATTACAGCCAATAGCATGATCTACCCCAATAAGAGAAGCAAAATTCTTCTCAAATTCATCTATCTCTTCACCCCCTATATATTGCCCACCTTTTAGAACTTTCATAACCGCAGCCTCAATATCAGAGCCTATTTCCTTGAACTGTCGTTCTAATGTAAATGGAGGTATTTGCATATTGACTATATTAGCTTTAAAGATTTTTCTCTGGGATAAATATTATATTTAATTCATTTAAACCAATCAGGCTCTTTACCGGGAGTCCATTTTATATTACATCCAAGTGATGGCTTTTGAGGATTAGGATAATCACTATTTTTATTTAAGTCTTTTATCGCAGCACGTAAATCTTCACCAGTTATTGAAATATCATTACTAGGCCTACTACTATCAAGTTGGCCATGATAAAAAAGGGAAATTTTTCTATTTCCAGTATTTGAGAAAAGATAAAAATCAGGAGTACATGCAGCCTTTAACTCTTTGGCAAAAACTTGACTTTCATCATAAAGATAAGGAAAACTCCAGCCTTGTAATTGAGCTTGGTTTCTTAAACATTCTGGAGAATCTGAAGGATGAGTAATAATATCATTACTTGAAATTGCGATAGTTTGAACCTTATCCTCAATATCACTAGTTAAAATTGAAATATAATTTTCGACATATTTCACAAAAGGGCAATGGGCACAAATAAACATTAAAAGCAAATGCCTATTATCAAGTTTGGATAAATTATAGTTTTCTTGATTAGATGTGTTGATATTAATCATTTCGAAATAAGGTAATTGAGTTCCTAATTCCAAAAACATTGAATTTGTTTTAACCATGATTAAAAAATATTCCCTATAGTTGAAATTTATTGTATATTTCACAGTAATATGCAAAGATGTGTACTTTTTGTAGGACAATTATATAAATAAGAAATAAAATGCTTCTAAATTTAACAGGCAAAAAGATTCTAGTTACAGGAATTGCCAACAATCGTTCAATAGCATGGGGAATAGCTCAGCAACTTTCAAAAGCTGGAGCTGAACTTGGAATTACTTATTTACCTGATGAAAAAGGGAGATTTGAATCAAAAGTTAGAGAATTAACCAAAGATTTAGAGCCATCATTATTCCTCCCACTTGATGTTCAAAATCCTACTCAAATCGAAGAAATTTTTGAAAATATTAAAAACAATTGGGGACAAATTGATGGGTTAGTTCATTGTCTTGCATTCGCAGGGCGTGAAGAATTAATCGGAGATTATAGTGCGACTTCATCAGAAGGTTTTGATAGAGC
>QCUP01000031.1 GCA_003208885.1 Prochlorococcus sp. AG-679-K21
AGTTTTGAAGCTAAAAGTGGAATGGATTATAAGCCAGTTTTTGGTTCTTTAATTTGGATATGTGAAAAAGAATTTCCTAAAACAAAAATAAGTTACTTAAAAGAAAAAATAAAAATAATTTTTAAAGAAAATAATAATTATTTGTCTTTAGGAACTTTAGAAAATGGGTTATCAATAAGATTCTTAGGTACTTCATCACAAGATGCAAGAAAATGTTTTTTTTCTATTTGGACACAAATAAGAACTGTTTGTGGGTTTTGTAAGCCAGAATATCAGGGTGTATGGCCTTTGCAAGATCTTTAAATTACTAATTATGTTCATTTAGAACTTTTTTAAAGACAATTTTTAGATTAATTTTTATTTATGCATCTTTCACCTCAAGAAAAAGATAAATTATTAATTTTTTCAGCTGCACAACTAGCTGAAAGAAGACTCAATAGGGGTCTAAAACTTAATTATCCGGAAACAGTTGCTTTCTTAAGCTTTCAAGTTTTAGAGGGTGCAAGAGATGGCAAAAGTGTTAGTCAATTAATGTCTGAAGGGACAACTTGGCTTAGTAAAAAACAAGTAATGGATGGTATCTCTGAAATGGTCGATGAGGTTCAAGTTGAGGCTGTCTTCCCAGATGGTACTAAATTGGTAACTATTCACAATCCTATTAATTAACTATGGAATATTTAATACCAGGAGAAATAATTACTGAAGATGGTGATATTGAATTAAATTCTGGTAAAAATGCGAAGACTTTAACTGTTTCTAACACTGGGGATAGACCTATTCAAGTTGGATCTCATTATCATTTTTTTGAAACTAATAAAGCTTTAATTTTTACAAGAGAAATTACGCTTGGTATGCGTTTAGATATTCCAGCAGGAACCGCAATACGATTTGAACCTGGAGATACTACAGAAGTAAAACTGGTACCTTATTCAGGATACAGAAATGCCTTCGGTTTTAATGCTTTAATTAATGGTCCTTTAGATTCTTAAATATTATGTCCTATAAAATTAATCGAAAAACTTATGCTCAAACATATGGACCTACAAAGGGAGATAGAGTAAGACTTGCAGATACAGAATTAATAATTGAAGTAGAAAAGGATTTTACAACTTATGGAGATGAAGTTAAATTTGGAGGAGGTAAGGTTATCAGAGATGGGATGGGCCAGTCTCAAGTAACCAGAGATGATGGAGCTGTTGATACAGTAATAACAAATGCCTTAATAGTTGATTGGTGGGGAATTGTTAAAGCTGATGTCGGATTGAAAGATGGGAAAATTTATGAAATTGGTAAAGCAGGTAATCCTGATATACAAGATAATATAAATATTATTATTGGCTCTTCAACTGAAGTAATAGCTGGTGAAGGACACATTCTTACTGCAGGATCTATAGATACACATATACATTTTATTTGTCCTCAACAAATAGAAACTTCATTAGCTTCTGGTGTGACAACTATGTTAGGAGGTGGAACAGGGCCAGCTACCGGAACAAATGCTACAACCTGCACTCCAGGTGCTTTTCATATATCTCGTATGATTCAATCTGCTGAAGCATTTCCTGTTAATTTAGGTTTTTTTGGCAAGGGTAATTCATCTAATGAGACAAATCTTTTTGAACAAGTAAACGCTGGTGCTTGTGGTTTGAAATTACATGAAGACTGGGGTACAACTCCATCAACTATAAATTCATGTCTTAATGTTGCGGATAATCTAGACGTTCAAGTATGTATTCATACTGATACTTTGAATGAAGCAGGGTTTGTTGAAGATACTATAGCTGCCATTGCAGGTCGAACTATACATACTTTTCATACTGAAGGAGCAGGGGGTGGTCATGCTCCAGATATTATTAAAATTTGCGGAGAAAATAATGTCTTACCAAGTAGTACTAATCCAACGAGGCCTTACACCAAAAATACTCTAGAAGAACATCTTGACATGTTAATGGTCTGTCACCATTTAGATTCTAAAATTCCAGAAGATATTGCATTCGCAGAGTCAAGAATAAGGAGGGAGACAATAGCTGCTGAAGATATTTTGCATGATATTGGAGCGTTTTCAATTATTGCAAGTGATTCACAGGCTATGGGACGAGTTGGAGAAGTAATTACAAGAACTTTTCAAACAGCACATAAAATGAAAGTTCAAAGGGGTCCTTTACCTGAAGATTCTGATAGAAATGATAATTATAGAGTTAAAAGATATATCTCTAAAGTCACTATTAATCCAGCTATTGCTCATGGAATTAATAGATTTGTTGGTTCTATAGAAAACGGTAAAATAGCGGATTTAGTTTTGTGGAAACCTTCCTTTTTCGGTGTTAAACCAGAATTAGTTGTCAAAGGAGGTTCTATAGTTTGGTCTCAGATGGGTGATGCCAATGCTTCAATTCCAACTCCAGGACCTGTTCATGGTAGACCTATGTTTGCGAATTATGGACAATCACTTTTAAAAAGTTCTTTCACTTTTTTGAGTAAAAATGCAATTGAGCTTGATATTCCTAACAAACTTTCTTTACAAAAAAATTGTTTGGCGGTAGAAAACACAAGATCTATTAATAAATTAGATCTAAAATTGAATAATAAATTACCAAATATCACAGTTGATCCTCAAACTTATGAAGTATTCGCTGATGGAGTATTACTTTCTTGTGAACCTCTTGAAGAAGTACCGATGGCTCAAAAATATTTTTTACTTTAGTAGTTATTAATTAACTCTTTTTTAGTTGTATTTATTTCTTTAGAGCCCGCATTCGCTAAATCTTCTTGCAGCTTATTCTCACATGAGAGAACTCTTGACCAACTAGGTAGTTGTTGAGTTGTTGGATTAGATAAATAACCTTGAGTAGCAGGTCTTAATAATTTTGCAAATTTTTGAACAGACAATTCCTCTTCATGTCTGTCATATGGAAGCTTATTAACTGCAGAATCTAATCCAAATTGTTTAACTCTATCTTCTCCGACTCTTTTGTAAAGTACTTCAAGAGTTGATAATTGAGTGCTTGTAAGAGTCTGAGCTTGATGTTCCATAAGTCCTCTTAAGACACTTGACAGAATTTCTGTACACATTTTTTGAAGTCCTTCCTTAGAGGATGACCCTATAGTTTTATGTTTATGATCAAATAAACCAAGGTCTACTTGCGCAATTTTCGAAGTTCTGACGTTTCTATAAACCTCTGAAAGTAATCCTATCTCTAATCCCCAATCACATGGAATTCTTAAATTCATAGCTAAATCTTTTGTAAATGCAAATTCACCAGCGAGAGGATATCTAAATGATTGTAGATACTGCAAAAACGGACCATTGCCAACTAATTGCTCTAAGCTTGCCAATAAAGGACCTACAAACAATCTCGTTGCTCTTCCTTGTAATTGATTGTTTTCTAATGATAATCGACTATAGAATGCTTTTACATAGGAAATTCCATATGATTCATCTAGTAAGGGGAGAATCATTCTTGATGGATATAATGGGCTGAATGTTCTTATATCGGCATCAAATAAGGCAACTACGTCAGATTTTCTGGTCGCGACACCTATTCCTTGCCAAACTGCCCATCCTTTTCCTGGAGTTCCAAGTAATTCTAATCCATTCTTTTCTTGATTTTTTAATAGTTCGATTACGGATGGTGAATTTGTCCATTGAATATGAACTGGGAATGGCATTGAATCAAAAAATGACTTTGCAGAATTTACTTGATCAACAGTCTTTGCAGAAAGAGCAATAACTAATTCATTTAATCCCGTAAGATTTTTTAAAACCTCTTTAATATCTCTTAGCGCAGGCCGTTCAAATTCTTCATAGAGACAAGGAATTAATATTGCTGTAGATCTTTTTTTAAGACTTCTATTTAATTCTCTAAGTAAATCCTTAGTGACGCCATATTCATGTATTGTTGTGATTAAACCTTGTTGAAAGTCCATTTTCTATTTGATGTGCAGAATAGTGTTAATACTTCGATGATTTTTTCAAAGTGACGCAAATTGATTCAGAGAAAAAATTTGATAGATTAAGGCTTTGTAAATTGCTAGAAACAATTTATAAGGATCATACTACCGAAGAACTTAATTTTATTACTAATCAATTATTGCAGATTTTAGATAATTTCTCAGAGAAGTCTCGTTATGAAGAAAAAAGTGAAAATAAAAAATGGGACGAATCTTATGCTGTTTTAATAACCTATGCCGATGGGGTTTATAAAAAAGGAGAAGCAACACTTGTAACGCTTCGAGAATTGCTAAGTAAATATTTTGGAAGTTTATCAAAAGTAGTTCATATTCTTCCGTTTCTGAAATCAACTAGTGATGGTGGTTTTGCTGTATCAAGTCATAAGTATTTAGAAGAAAAATTTGGTAGTTGGGAGGATTTGAAAAGTATTTCTAATAAACATTATTTAATGGCTGATTTAGTTTTAAATCATGTTTCATCATCTCATCCATGGGTTCAGCAATTTATTAAATGTCAAGAACCCGGATTATCTAATGTCTTTTCTCCTTCACAAGATCTTGACTGGAATAATGTTATTAGACCAAGAAGTTCATCTCTTTTCTCTCAAATAAATACAGAAGATGGACAAAAACAAGTTTGGACAACTTTTGGTCCAGATCAAATTGATTTGAATTGGCTTAATCCCAAAATGACAATTGAGTTTCTTAACCTGATTATTACTTATTTATCAAATGGTATAAAATGGTTAAGACTAGACGCTGTAGGATTTATTTGGAAGGAACCTGGCACAACGTGTTTGCATTTACCCAAAGCACACTTAATAGTAAAAATTTTAAGAATATTATTAAATGATCTTCTAAAAGATGGCGTATTAATTACTGAAACGAATGTTCCACAGAAGGAAAATCTTTCTTATTTAATACCAGAGGATGAGGCGGACATGGCTTATAATTTCCCTTTACCCCCTCTTCTTTTAGAAGCAATAATTACTTCAAGAGCAGATATTTTAAATTCATGGATTTGTGATTGGCCAGAGTTACCTAAAACTACAACGCTATTTAATTTTACTGCTTCTCATGATGGTGTCGGGTTAAGGGCTTTAGAGGGACTTATGAATGAACAGAGAATTAAAGATTTATTGATTAATTGTGAGAAAAGAGGGGGTCTAGTAAGTCATAGAAGATTATCAAGCGGAGAAGATAAACCATATGAATTAAATATTAGTTGGTGGAGCGCAATGGAAGATCCCGGTAGAGATTCAAATCGTTTTCAATATGAAAGGTTTTTGTTAACGCAATTACTTGTAATGTCACTTAAAGGTGTTCCTGCTTTTTATCTGCCAGCATTGTTGGCTTCAGAAAATGATATAAAAAGTTTTTCAATGACAGGACAAAGAAGAGATCTAAATAGGGAAAAATTTAAGTCGGAGAAACTTTCTGCTGTTTTTAAAAATCCTGAATCTAACGCTAATAAAAATCTTAAATATCTTAGAAATGCAATGGATGTTAGAGCTAAATTACCTCAATTCCACCCTCAATCTCAGATGGAATGCTTATCTAAAAGTAGAGGTGATATCGTTGTAATTAAAAGGGGAATTGGTTCAAAAGCTGTTTATACAATTCACAATATGACGGATAACAAAATTAATTATAGATTAAGTGAATATAAATTTACTAAACTGATTAATAATGAATTGAATATGCAGGATTATTTAACATTAAATAAATATAATTCTAATAATATTGAACTTGATCCTTTTCAAGTAATTTGGCTTGGCTTTTTTACAGATGATTGAAAATTCTTCTTTATGGGTAGTTAGTGATGTTGATGGAACATTAATGGATCATTCTTATGATTTAACTCCAGCAAAAGAAACTATAAAATTACTTCAAGAATTATCCATTCCAGTTATACTTTGTACCAGTAAAACCGCCGCTGAAGTTAAGGTTATTAGAGAACAACTTAAGTTAACTGATCCTTATATCGTTGAAAATGGAGCAGCTATATATGGTGAATCTTTAAAGAAGGTTAATGGGGAGATAATTCTTGGAGAAAAATACGTAAAACTTGAAAAAATTTTAAGTAGTATTTCTAATGAAATTAATTATGATTTAATACCACTTAATAACATCTCAGATAAAGAAGCAACAGAACTAACTGGATTAAAAGGCAATTCTCTAGAATTAATGAGGGATAGACACTGGAGTATGCCATTCTTAAATCCCCCTGAATACAAGGAAGAGGAAATTAATATTATCTGTAAAAGATTTAATGTAGAAATTTTTAGAGGTAATAGGATGAGTCATATGTTGTCGATTAATTCAAACAAAGGAAAAGCAATAAATGCACTAAAGAAATATTCAAATAACCCAAATATTCAAATTATTGGTTTAGGAGATTCTCCTAATGATTTGCCTTTATTATTGAATTCAGATTACAAAATTGTAATTCCCAGTCCTGATGGACCAAACCTGAAATTAATAGAAAAATTAAAAGGCTGTAGATATATTCAAGCTAGTGATCCAAATGGTTACGGTTGGAAAAGTGAAATAAATAAGTTAATAAACAAATTAATATTAAGTAAATAATGAAAGATTTAAATATTGAATTTCCATTGGATGATTTCGAAAAATTAATTTCTAAAATTGGATGGAAAACATTGGATGAATGGATTAAGTTTTGGAATCAAAAGAAAGAGTTACTATCAATTGATAAATTTTGGGATGATAATGTTAATGATGATTGGATTTGGGGATTAGCTTTACCTCTTTTATCTCAAGCATACAAATTTAATAAAGATTTTTCTGATCGGAAAATAATTGGGATTTCAGCTCTTCCAGGGACTGGTAAAACAACTTTAGGTAAATGGTTGGAGAGCGTATCATTAAAATTAAAATTTAAAATATCCGTTATTTCCATTGATGATTTTTATCTACCTTCTAAAGAAATGGAATTAGCTCTTAAGAATAATCCTTGGAATGTTTCTCGAGGTTTTCCGGGCACTCATTCCATTGATGAAATGAAAGATAAATTACTTCAATGGAAAAATAATGGGATATTAAATGTACCTGTTTTTGATAAATCTTTAAGAAATGGTTTAGGTGATAGATCTCATTGGAAATATGAGGCTCCTGACCTTTTAATAATAGAAGGATGGTTTTTAGGTGTGAAACCTTTATCTATAGATTCAGTTAAATCTGAAATTATTTCTCCGGCATTAAGTTATTCTGAATCTTCTTATAGAGAAAATATACAAAGTCATTTAGACCATTATCTAGATATTTGGAAAATGATTGATCAAATTTGGCATTTAAAACCTTTGAAATTTGAATATATGAATGAATGGAAATCTAATCAAGAAAAAAGGATGTTTGTTAAAAGAGGAAGTTCACTCAAAGATAATAAATTAAGTGATTTTCTTCGCATGTTAAATGTTTCTATCCCACATGAGAGTTTTGATCTTATAAGTTCGGATGTTTTATTGTTGATAAATCAAGAGAGAAAATTAATTAGTGTAGGATTAAATTAACCTTTTCTAAACAATAATTTATTTAGTAAATTTTTATACATTTTTAGTTTATTTCTTTAGTGTTTAATAAAGGTGATTTTTAATGTTTTTTTAGATGATTGAGTTTTCTTATAAAAATGAAGGCTCTAGAATGGTGGTTTTGAGGTGTGTTGGTCCTTCGAATTTTTTTCTAGAAAGAGTTTTATTTCCTACTGATATACTTACTTTTATGGCTCCTAATGATTCTAGAGTTGAGATTTGGGGTAATGAATTGTATGGCCCTAAACTAGAGGAGAGGATAAGGATTTCATCTGAGAGTGAAGATGCAACTCTAGTTGCATAGTACTTTTAATTTTAATTGTCTTCGAGTCAGAATTTTTAACGACCTATATGGGTTTTATTGATAATATTAAGTTATATTTATCGTCTATTATAATGACTCAATTTGCATCTTTTTCTATTGGAGGTTTTGTCCCTTCAGCAGCTATTGCTGGGGTTTTAGTATTAATTGGTCTTGGAGCCTTCTTTTATCTTGGATTAAAGGGACCAACAGATTATTAATTACTAAAATTTTATTTAAACTTACTCATAATGGATCTCAATTTAGTACTTTTTATAATTAGTTTGCCTTTCGTATTATTAACAGCTTATTTTGGGACAAAAAATGACTTTTACGAAAGTGAAAATTATAAAGGTGACGGATGTGCTCATGATGTGAAAAGATAATTTATTTAGAAGTTCCGCTATATATACAAGTCCATTTATTATCAAATTGCCAGACAGGAATATAAATTTCTTTGGTGATTTTATTCCCTGCTTTTTTACAAGTATCAATATCTTTCATTGGAATAGTATGCAATGATGGACTTGTAATGCCACTTACCTCAGGTCTTCCTCCTGGTCCTTGTCTGTAAGTTCCTATTACTAGCCAATAATTTGCTTTAACAGCATCAGAAAAAATTAAAAGACTTAGGAAAATTAATGTTTGAAAAACAAATTTTTTCATATTACTTATACCTTAGCTTTTCTTGTAAGAATGTAAATTGTATTATTTTAAATTGATATTATTATTGGAAATATTCTGAATATGAACTATTGGAATTTTTAAAGTTTATTTTTTATGGAATAATTCAAGGTTTAACAGAATTTATTCCTGTAAGTAGTACTGCTCATTTAAAAATCATATCTCAATTATTTGGAATTAATGATCCTGGTTCTTCCTTATCTGCAATCATACAAATTGGAAGTGTTTTTGCAATATTTTGGTATTTTAGGAAAAGTATTTTTAATCTCAAAAATACAAATTCTATAAAACTAAGATTTCCATTATTGTCTAGTAGATTATATAAATCTATCTTTATAGGTACAATTCCAATTGTTTTGATAGGTGGAACTATAAAACTATTTAATCCAGGATTCTCTGATTCTTTTTTACGTTCAAATCTTTCTATAGCTTTAGTATCTGTATCGATGTCGTTAATTATGCTTTTTGCAGATGTTTCGACTAATAAATTAATCAATTTAAATAATCATAAATATCAAAATAGCTTATATATAGGGATTGCCCAGGCATTTGCAATTTTACCCGGAGTATCTCGTTCAGGAGCTACTATTTCTATGGCTCTCTTAACTGGATGGGATAGAAAAGAAGCAGCTAAATTTTCATTCCTTCTTGGTATTCCTTCAATCTCATTAGCAGCTTTTGTTGAGTTTTTTAGTGCAGTAAATCAATTTCCAACATTTCCATTTCTTCCTCTTTTTGTTGGATTAATTACAACATTCTTCTCTTCATTATTAGCTATTAATTTTTTAATTAAATATATTTCCTCCAATGGACTCAAAATATTTATTTACTATAGAATGGTGTTTGGAATTTTGATTCTTTTGAATTTATAGTATTTAAGATAAAACAAATCAAAACTTCTATGTTAATGTTTTTTTAATGTTTTTTTTCGAATGATTTTTTTTATATCCTATCAATTAGGAGAGGTTGAAGTTTCAAATCTTACTATTATTATATGTGCAATTTTTTCTTCATTTACTTTTATCGCTGTTGGAATAAGTTCTTATAAGCTGTACAAATCGTTAATTAATAATGACGAATCTTAATCGGAACGGCGGGATTTGAACCCACGACCCCCACTACCCCAAAGTGGTGCGCTACCAAACTGCGCTACGCCCCGTATTATTACTATAAATATAAAAGTCTTTTAATTGTTAATATCTATAGGTTTATTATTAGATCTCAATACACATTTATCAATATCCCAATTAAAATTATTCCAGATTTTTGTTGGTAGTTTGTAATTACAGTTATTGAAACTTCCTAACTTTACCTTAGTAGGAGATGCCGAACAATATTGCCTACTACCTTCCAAAGCTAAATACTGCTGATGATAGTCTTCAGCGTAATAATAAGTCTCAATTTTTTTTATCTCTGTTTCTATGGTCCCAAAATTATTTTTATAAAGTTCTTTTTGGTAAGCATCTTTGCTCGAGTAAATTTTGTCTTTATTACTGTCATTCTTGTAGTAAATTGTTGATCTATATTGAGTTCCCATATCATTACCTTGTCTATTTTTTTGGGTTGGATTATGACATTCCCAGAACATTTTTAATAAATCACTAATATCTATCTCATTTACATTCCAAACAACCTTAACTACTTCTGCATGACCAGTAATACCTGAACATACTTCATAGTAAGTAGGGTTTTTCTTCTCACCTCCGGCATAACCTACGGAAGTTGTAATAATTCCTGGAAGTTTCCAAAAACATTTTTCTGCTCCCCAAAAACATCCACATCCAAAAATTATTTCATCCTCTTGAGATTTTGGTCCTTTTTTTATATCAGTGCTTAATATTCTGTGGATAAAATTTGCTTCATTTGTTGAAACTGATTCATTTCTTGTCATAATTTTTTTTAGAAATTTAAACATCTTTAGGAATTTATTTAATTAAAAAGTTTTATTCAACTTACTATTTTATTAGTAGCTATTTCTCTCTCCCAAAGTTTTCTATAAAGCCCATTTGTTGTTATCAAGTTTTTATGGATTCCCTCCTGCACAATTTCACCTTTATCCATTACTAGTACCCTATCACAAGTTGCTGCTACGGATAATTGATGACTAATCATTAATATTGTTTTACTTTTATTTCCTCTCATCTCTTCGATAATTTTCGCAGCGGTTTTATTGTCTACACTAGCCAATGCATCATCTAGAACTACTACAGAAGCATCCACTAAAAGTGCTCTACCTAATGCTGTTCTTTGGCGTTGACCACCACTTAGTGTGATGCCTCTTTCACCTACAATTGTTTTAAAACCTTCTGGAAAACTATTAATATCATCTATCAAGCCTGCGTTTACTGCGCTTTTTTTCACTGTATTTCTAGAGGCTTTTGGATCTCCAAATTTTAAATTTTCTGAAATTGTAGATGTAAATAAAAATGCTTCTTGAGGTACGATAGCAACGTGTTTTCTTAAATCGCTTAATTTAATATTCTTAATATCAATATTATCTAAAAATAATTGTCCATCAGGAATTTCAATAGTTCTACCTAGTGATTTGGCTAAGGTTGTTTTCCCACATCCAACTGGACCGACTACAGCAACAAGTTCTCCAGAATTGATTTTGAAATTTAATTTATTTAATGAATTAAACTTTGCCCCTTCGTATCTTATTTCTAAATTTTTTGCTTCAATAATACCTTTTACTTTTTTCTTTATAAATTTAGCTTTTGGGTTGTCAATAATTCTTGGAGTGTTTAGAAATATCTCTTCTACTCTATCTAAACTTACTTGCCCTAATTGAAAAGTATTTAATGTAAATCCTAATAGAGCTGTTGGAAATACAAGTCTTTCTACAAATAATATCAATGCAACTAGTCCACCAATTGTGATAAATCCATTTTCTAGTTGGGAAGTCCCTAGGCCTAGAAGTATTAATAATGAAATTGAAGAAATACCTTGCAATAATGGAAATAATGTACTTGCTGTTCTTGCAAGCTTTATAGCTGAATTGCGATAAACTTTATTGTAATTATTAAACTCTTTCTTTTCAGCCTCTTCTTGTGCATAAATTTTTATAGCGCTTATACCTGACAAATCTTCTTGAATTAAATCACTTAGTTTGGAAAGTGATTCTTGCTGAATTTTTCTTTGACTTACCATTCTTCCTCCAAATAAGCTAACTATTACTAATATCATTGGAAATATCATTAATGCCGCTACTGTTAATGATTTATTAATCGATAGCATTGAGGGAATTGTTAAAGAATAAGCCAGAACGATATTGCATAAACTTAAAACTGTAAAACCTAAAAGTCTTCTTATGTTTTCTACATCACTAGTAGCTCGGCTAATAATATCTCCACTGCCTTTCTTTTGTATCCAATCAGGGTCTTGAATTAGTAAATGGTCAAATAACTTTTGACGAAGATTTACTTCAACTTTTCTTCCTATACCAAATACAATTTGCCTTGAAAATAATCTTATAAGACCCATACAAGTCGCTAGAAACATTAACCATAATGATTTTGTTACAACAAAACTAGATGAAAATCCATCTTTCAATTGATCAATAATATTTTT
>QCUP01000032.1 GCA_003208885.1 Prochlorococcus sp. AG-679-K21
GTATTTTCCACAGTTTCCACAAGAACAACTACTACTATATAAATTTATAATTTGAATTATAATTGTTATATAGATTAGAAATTTAAAAGAAAAAAATTTAATTGCAATAAACAAGAAAATGGTTCTAATATGTATTTAAAGTCATGAATTCAGATGGAGATTGTTTGTAATCAAAATGAATTTAATTATGCTATTCAATTAGTAAGTAAGGCAGTTGCTTCCAGACCTACGCATCCAATTCTTGCAAATTTACTTCTTACCGCCGACGAAGGAACTAACAAAATCAGTTTAACGGGATTTGATTTAAATTTAGGAATACAAACTTCATTTGATGCGACTGTAAAAAAAAGTGGTGCAATTACTGTTCCATCAAAACTTTTAGCTGAGATAGTTAATAAATTACCAGGTGAAACTCCTGTTTCTCTTTATGTCGATGACAGCTCTGATAATATTTTAATCAAAAGTGATAGGGGATCTTTTAATATTAAAGGCATTCCATCAGACGATTACCCCAACCTACCATTTGTAGAAAGTGGTACATCCTTGAATATTGATCCAAGTTCTTTTCTAAAAGCTTTAAAATTAACTATATTTGCTAGTAGTAGTGATGATTCTAAGCAATTACTCACAGGGGTAAATTTCACATTTAACCTAAAATATTTAGAGTCAGCTGCAACTGATGGGCATAGACTGGCTGTTGTTTTGGTGGATAATAAAGAAAATCCTGATGAAAAAGAGAATATTGTTTCTAACGAAGATAAATTATCAGTTACTATTCCAACAAGATCTTTAAGAGAAATTGAAAAGCTTGTTAGCCTTAGAACTTCTGAAAGTTCAATAAAACTTTTCTATGACAAAGGTCAAGTGGTATTTATTTCCTCTAATCAAATAATTACTACAAGAACTCTTGAAGGTTCATATCCAAATTATTCTCAATTAATACCTGATGATTTTACGAAACTTTTTACGTTTAATACCAAAAAAATAATCGAATCACTTGAAAGAATAGCAGTTTTAGCAGATCAACAAAGTAGTGTTGTGAAGATTAAATTAGAAGAAAAAGATTTGGCATTAGTAAGTGCTGATGCTCAAGATATTGGAAATGCTAGCGAAGTAGTTCCTGCATCTTTTGATTTTGATCATTTTGAAATAGCTTTTAATGTAAGGTATTTATTAGAAGGTTTAAAAGTTATATCTAGCGAAAATGTAATTTTTAAATGTAATCTTCCCACGACACCAGCTGTTTTAGTTCCAAAAGATAATATTAATTCTTTTACATATTTAGTTATGCCTGTTCAAGTCCGTTCTTAATTTGAAACTACCAAAAGAATTTTTATTAAGTGAATTATTAAGCCATAATGTAAAAGGTAATGGGATTCTTAACTACGGTATAGGTGAAAATGTTTGGATGCATCCACCTGTTCATAGGATTTTAGGCTGGTATTCTCGTCCTTCGAATTTTGATCTCAAAAGAAATGTTTGGAAATTAAATCAAATAAATCAATTAATTGATAATGATATTTTTGTCAAAGGAGATCCTGCAATTTCAGATGTTGCTACTTTAAATAGATTCCCAAATTTGGTAGAAGCTAATGTAGTTAACATAGAAGGCTCAAAAATAGGAGTTATAGCCGATTTTTTATTTGATATGAAAACTGGTAATATTAAATTCTATTTAATTTCCCGTTCTAATCCAAAAATTCCTGGGTCAAGTAGATGGAAATTAAAAATAGAAAATATTATTGATCAACAACCCGGAATAGTTTTTTGTTCTTGTGCTTCTTTAGAGGATTTGCCTTTAATTAAATCAAGCCTTAAATATCAGTTTTTAAAAAAAGGACAAAAAATTATTGATCGATTTGATATCATGAAAAACAACGCAACAAGTAGAATAGAAAATTGGCTTGAAGAAGATGAAGATATAAACCAAAAATCAGAATTTAATCAAAATAGTTTTTATAATGAGGATAAAGAAGTAAGATCTTTCAGAAATAAAAGAGAAGATGACCCTTGGATTTGACTAATGATAGATTCTTTCAATAACGATACTTACGATGTTAATGAATCACTCAAAATTGAAAACTTAACGCGTGATGACTATCAGGAAATATGTAAGAGATTAGGAAGAAAACCTAATAGAACAGAATTAGGAATGTTTGGAGTAATGTGGTCTGAACATTGTTGTTATAGAAATTCAAAAGCATTATTAGCTAATTTTCCTACTAAAGGTAAAAATGTTTTGGTTGGTCCAGGAGAGAATGCAGGCGTTATTGATGTTGGCAATAATCAAAAACTTGTTTTCAAGATAGAAAGTCATAATCATCCTTCTGCAATTGAGCCTTTTCAAGGAGCTGCCACAGGAGTGGGTGGCATATTAAGAGATATTTTCACTATGGGTGCGAGACCCATAGCAGTTTTAAATTCCTTAAGATTTGGTAATCTTGATAAATCATCTAATATTTCTTTACTCCGCGGAGTAGTTGCAGGGATATCTCATTACGGTAATTGTGTAGGCGTACCTACTGTTGGCGGAGAAATAGATTTTGATGATAGTTATTCTGGAAATCCTTTAGTTAATGTTATGGCTTTAGGTTTATTAGAAACTGATGAAATTGTTTGTTCAGGAGCAAAAGAAGTTGGTTCTCCTGTTTTATATGTAGGAAACTCTACAGGAAAGGATGGAGTCGGAGGTGCTAGTTTTGCTAGCTCGGAGTTAACTAACAACTCTTTGGATAATAGACCGGCAGTACAAGTTGGTGATCCATTTATTGAAAAAAGTCTTATTGAAGCTTGTTTAGATGTCTTTAAAACAGGAGATGTAATTGCAGCTCAAGATATGGGAGCTGCGGGATTAACGTGTAGTAGTGCTGAAATGGCTGCAAATGGTGGTTTAGGAATTTCGATTAACTTAGATTTAGTACCGGCAAGGGAGAATAATATGTCCGCTTACCAATATTTGCTATCTGAATCACAAGAAAGAATGTTGATGGTTGTTAAAGAAGAAAAGTTAAATACTCTTATTAAGCAATTTAAAAAGTGGGGACTGTTTGCAAATGTTATTGGCGAAGTAATTTCTAGGAGAGAAGTCATCATTTCTCAAAAAAATCAAATAGTTGCTCAAATTCCAACGTCTGCTTTATCAGATGAGACTCCAATTAGTATTCATAACGTTATTAAAGAGCCTCCTAATTATTTATTAAAGAAATGGGAATGGTCAGAAAATAAATTACCAATTATCAGCGAAAATAAAATTCTTTCTCTAAAAGATAAAAACATATATTCTTTTTCTGAAATTATTTTAAAACTTTTATCTAATCCTTCAATTGCCTCTAAAAGTTGGGTGTATCGACAATATGATTCTCAAGTACAATCAAATACTGTCTTTAAGCCAGGAGAGGCAGATGCAGCTTTAATAAGACTTAGAGGGCAAGATGAGACAAATAAAAATAATAAGTTTTCTGGTGTTGCTGCTTCTGTAGATTGTAATAGCAGATGGGTTTTATTAGACCCTTATAGAGGAAGTATTGCTGCAGTCGCAGAATCTGCAAGAAATGTAAGTTGTGTTGGCGCTGAGCCAATAGCTATAACAAATAATTTAAATTTTTCATCGCCTGATAATGAAATAGGATATTGGCAACTCTCATCAGCATGTGATGGGATTTCTAAGGCTTGTATTGCTTTAGAAACTCCTGTAACAGGAGGAAATGTTTCTTTATACAATGAATCAAAAAATCAAAACAATCAAGTAACTCCTATTAATCCCACTCCTGTTATTGGTATGGTAGGAACAATTAAAAATGTAGATCAAGCTATAAGTTCAGGATGGAAGAATATAAATGATCAAATTTGGATAATTGGTTCAAATGCCTCTGAATTATCAATTGGAGCAAGTTCTTATTTAGAGTATTTTCATGGTTTAGTTACAGGAAGACCCCCTAAAATTCACTTGCAAGATGAAAAATATTGTCAAAGATTTTTAAGAGATGCAATCTTAAAAAATTTTATTGCTTCTTCTCATGATGTAAGTGATGGGGGTTTAGCTGTGGCTTTATCAGAATGTTGTATTTTGTCTTCTAAGGGAGCAAATATTCAATTAGAAGAAGAAAATGCTCGTCTAGATAATTTATTGTTTAGCGAGGGAGGGTCAAGAATAATATTTTCACTGAATAAAAATGAAGAATTAAATTTTTTGAATTTTCTAAAAATGAATAGTAAAGATTTTGGGCGAAATGTATATGTAAAAAAAATTGGATTTGTTTCTGAAGAAAATCTTGATATAACTTTTCAAGAAAAAAGACTTTGCAATCTAAGGGTTGATGAATTAACTGATAAATTTAATAATAGTATTTCTAGTTGTTTTTAATGATGAATAAAAATATGGAATTCTCTATAAACTTTGGAAGTTAAATTATGTGTGGAATTGTCGGAATCGTTTCTTCAGATGATGTAAATCAACAGATTTATGACAGTCTTTTGCTACTTCAGCATAGAGGTCAAGATTCTACCGGAATAGCTACAATGGAAAAAACTATTTTTCATATACATAAAGCTAAGGGACAAGTAAATACTGCTTATAGAACACGAGATATGAGGAATTTAATAGGAAAAATTGGTCTAGGGCATGTAAGGTACGCAACTAAAGGTTCAGCAGAAAGTGTCGAGGAAGCACAACCTTTTTATGTTAATGCACCCTATGGAATAGTTCTAATACATAATGGAAACCTTACTAATACTAGAGACTTGGAAAAACAATTATTTAATGTAGATAAACGCCATACAAATTCTTCAAGTGATACGGAAATGTTGTTAAATATATTTGCAACCGAATTACAAGAACAGATCCATAATCAAGATTTACAACCAGACATCATTTTTAATGCAGTTAAAACCTTACATAAAAGAGTTCAGGGTTCATATGCCTCAATTGCATTAATTTCAGGGCATGGTTTATTAGCTTTTCGAGATCCTTTTGGTATAAGACCTTTAGTAATTGGAAAAAGAATTTCTCTTACTACTCGAAAAGAAGAGTGGATGGTGGCAAGTGAGTCTTTAGTATTAGAAAATAATGATTATCAAGTTGTTAGAGATGTTGAACCTGGTGAGGCAATTTTTATTACTCATAATGGTGAATTTTTTTCAAAGCAATGCTCAGAAAATCCAAGGTTATTTCCTTGTGCATTTGAATATGTCTATTTAGCTAGACCTGATTCAGTGATGAACGGAATCTCTGTTTATCAAGCACGTTTGAAAATGGGTGATTATTTAGCTGAAACAATTAAGCAAACAATAAAGTCTGGCGATGTCGATGTGGTCATGCCTATTCCTGATTCTTCACGCCCTGCGGCAATGCAAGTTGCCAGACAGTTGGGTATAGAGTACAGAGAGGGGTTTTTTAAGAATAGATATGTTGGTAGAACTTTTATAATGCCTGGTCACCAAAAACGTAAAAAATCTGTAAGGCAAAAGTTGAATGCTATGAGTACAGAATTTAAAAACAAAAATGTATTAATAGTTGATGATTCTATAGTGAGAGGTACTACATCAAAACAAATAGTGCAAATGGCAAAAGATGCTGGCGCAAATAAAGTTTTTTTTACCTCAGCAGCCCCACCAGTTAGATATCCTCATGTTTATGGAATTAATATGCCTAAGAGGGATGAATTAATAGCTCATGATAAAACAATAATTCAAATCGCAGAAAAGCTTGAAATAGATCATCTTGTATATCAAAGTGTTGATAACTTGAGAAAATCCATAATTAATGATTCTCCTATTAAAGAATTAGAAATGAGTTGTTTTACGGGTTCTTATGTAACTGGGACGGTAAATGATGAGTATTTAAAATGGGTTGAAGATGAATATAATTCTTAATTAATATAATTTTCTAGTCGGGAACAATTTTCAATATATTCATCTTCGTCTAGATTCAAAAAATCTATTTTTAGATTATTTTTGTCAGAGTTAATTGTTAATTTGTTGAAGTTTAACCTTGCAGATCTATTTTTAGTTGTCTCAATATCAATATATTGGTTGCTACAAAGTACTTTTATAAAATGGTCATCCTTAAGTTGAATTTTCTCATTTACATAACCTAATTTAGAGTTATAAGAATCATAAATCTCATCAATTTTCAATTTAAAAAACTTTCCTTTTTTAGACACTAAATAAAGGATATCTTTATCTTTGCTTTTACAACAAGAAACTATTTGTTCAGTAGGTAAAAGATTAACTAAGTTTATTCCTTGAGCTTGTTTTGTACTCGGTGTTAAGTATTTATTAGATAAATCAAATTTAAAAAGCCTACCAATAGAAGTTAATATTACTAACCTTTGTTCTTTGCTATAAATAAATGAATCAATAATATTTGTAGAATCTTTTAATTTTGCAATTGAAAATATCCGAGTACTTTTTATCATATTCTTATCAAATAAAACCTTTTTAAATCTTCCATCTGAACTCAAAATGCAAAAATAATTTTTTAAATTACTATCTAGATGATGAAAATTTATTATCTTTAATGGATCTATATTTCCCAAAAATTTTTTGTCTAGTTTATAGTCAGTATTAATATTTGATTTCCAATTGATTTGAAGAATTTTTCCTGCGGATGTAATTCCTATAATTTTTAAACTTTTATAGATTTTGCATATAAATTTTTGAACATTTTTGTTATCTATAAATTTATTGTCATGATCTAATAATTTTTTATAATTATTATAAATTATTTTTTTAAAATAGAATCTATTATCTATTGATATTTTTGTTTTTTTGTTTATAAGATCTTCTAATATTTGATTATTTATAGTATCTATTTCCTCTTCTTGATTAATATCTTTTAAGATTTTTGTTTTTCTTTTTTCATTGAATCTTTTTTTTAAATATTTTAGTTCTTCAATTAAAGTATCAAGCAACAATCTTCTATTATTTAGAAGATTAGTCAGGCTTTTCTTTTCTTCAAGTAATCCTTTTATGTCATTCTCTATTTGCTGCCTTTCTAAATTTGTTAATTTCTTAAGAGGCATACCCAAAACCGCATCTGCTTGTTTATCACTTAGTTTTAGTTTGGGTATTAATATTAATTTGGCTTCAGTTGAATTCTCTGAGTTTTGGATTATCTCAATAATATTTTTTATATTTTTATTTGCTATCGAGAAGCCTTCTAATATTGTAAGTTTTTCTGATGCAATTTTTAAAAAATAATTTGTTCTTTTTTTAATTGTTTCCTCTCTAAATTCTAGAAAATAATTTAGATATTTTCTTAAAGTAAGTTGAACAGGCTTACCATTAACTAAAGCTAAGAATATTGCACCAAAATTAGATTGTAATGCTGTTTTTTTGAATAAATTTGATATTACAATCTCAGAATTTGAATCTTTTTTTAATTCAATAACTATTCTCATTCCGTCTCTATCGCTTTCATCTCTAATATCAGATATCCCATCAATTTTTCCTAGGTTTACTAATTCTGCAAGCTTTTCAATCCATCCGGCTTTACTTATTTGATAAGGAAGTTCTGAAATTATTAGCGCATTTCTTTTATGCTTCCCTTTTCCTAAATTAATCTCTTCACTCTTAATTACTCCTCTTACCGTTACAGAACCTCTTCCACGTTGGTATACTTCTCTCATTGCACTATTGCAAATTAATTCTCCACCAGTTGGAAAATCAGGGCCTAATATAATTTTTGATAATCTTAAATCGCTTATTTCTTTATCCTTTATTAGAGCAATTAAACCATCAACTATTTCACCTAAATTGTGTGGAGGAATATTTGTTGCCATTCCAACAGCGATTCCTGAAGAACCATTTAATAATAAAAAGGGTAATTGTGCTGGTAATATATCAGGTTCTTGTTGCGAACCGTCAAAATTATTTGAGTAAGTTACTGTTTCAGATCCAATCTCTTTTAGAAAACATTCATGAGCTATTGGTGCTAGACGTGTTTCGGTATATCTCATTGCTGCTGGCGGATCATTATCAACAGATCCAAAATTTCCATGACCATCAAGAGTTGGATATTTTGTAGAAAAATCTTGAACTAATCTAACGAGTGCTTCGTAGACTGCTTGATCTCCGTGAGGATGATATTTCCCCAGTACATCGCCAACAACTCTGGCACATTTTCTAAATGGTCTATCTGGAGTAAGACCCAATTCATGCATTGCGAAAAGAATTCTTCTTTGGACTGGCTTCAGGCCATCTCTAGCATCAGGTAAAGCACGTCCTATTATCACGCTCATTGCGTATTCCAAATAGGAACGTTGCATTTCTTCTTGTAACGATATAGAAGTGAATTTCTCCTTAGTCATGTAATAGGAAATTTACAGTAAGCTTTCATAAACTAAATTAAGATTAATAGGTAAATAAATATTTACCAGTATTAATAATTGGGAAATTTAATTAAATTTTTGTTTTTGCAAATAATATTTCTTCTTTAAGTTGAGGATTTTCAAAAAGTTTTTTAGTAGAAATTTGTATTTTTTCGCCCCAAAGCTGTTCTTTTCTATAATCAAAGTCAACATAATTTGGTTCTTTATTTAAAGCTTTTTTTGCGAAAACTATTGCTTTATTAATGTCTTTATTTTTTAAACATGAAGCAAGCGCTAATAATGGTTCTGCGTTTTCTTCTAGATTTATAGCCTTTTTAAAAGAGATAATAGAAAGTTCAACTTTATCTAGTTCAAAATATGCTAAGCCTTTATTATTAATTGCTTGCCAAAAATCTATTTTAATTTTTATTGCTTTATCAAATTGTTCTATTGCTTTTTCATAATTTTTTTCCATTAAATATATATTTCCTAATTGAAAAATTGCTTTAAAGTTTTTAGGGAGGATTTTAATACCCGAAAGTAAAGAATTTTTTGCTTTTTTTATTTTTGCTTGTTTTAGATATATAGAACTTTTCGCATAATATATTTCACCTATTTTTGGGTTTATTTTCTGAGCATTATTTAGTGAAATTAATGCGTCATCATATAATTTGTTTGCTATTTGTGTTTCAGCAAGAATAATCCATAATGTTTCATCTGTATTATTAATCTTTATAGCTAATTTTGCTAAATTAAGACTATCTTTGATTTGTCCAAAATATAGAAGTTGATGAGCTTGTCTTCCAATTGATAAACTTTTTTTTTGTAAGCTTTTTGTTTCAGGGAAATAATAATATGGTATTAAAGCTTCTAAACTTTTAGCAATAAAAATATGGCTAGTTAATATCGAAAAAAATATTATTTTTAAAATAGACTTTTTCATATTCTTCTTAATTTTTAAGCATTGCTTTTATATTTCTTTTCCACATCCATGGTTTTATTCTTTTTAATGTAGTTCCTTGAAGATTGTCCTTCCATTTTTTGTCATCCCAACTTAATGATTCGATATTAAGATTTTTAACCCATGATTTTGGATAAGCTTCAATACTTTTATTGAAAGGAACTCTTTTATTCCAGGGACATACATCTTGGCAAATATCACAACCAGCAATCCATCCATTTAAATGTTTTTCGACATGTTTTGGAAAAGTTTGATTTCTATTCTCTATAGTATGGTAAGCAATACATAGTTCAGAATTAATAACAAAAGGTTCTGCAATTGCATTTGTTGGACATTTTTCAATACATTTTTCACATACCCCACAAAGAGATTGGGATGAATTGTCAGACTTAAAATCTTCTGAAAGAATCAAAAAGCCTAAGGTTAACCATGATCCAAATTCTTTATTAATAAGATTACTATTTTTGCCTATCCAACCAAGACCTGCTTCTTCTGCCCATGCTTTTTCCAGAAGTGGAGATGTGTCAATGCAAATTTTCCACTTGCAATTTGGAATTTCAGTATTAATCCATTTACCTATTTTTTTTAACTTTTTATTGATAACTTTGTGATAATCTTCTCCTTGTCCGAATTTCCCAATTTTGAATTTTGCTTTTTCTGTATGTTCTTCACTTAAGTAATTAAAACCAACAGCTAAGACACTTTTCGCTCCATTTAAAAGAGATTCTATATTTTTTCTTCTTTCAGCTTCCATCCATTTCATTTCAGAATGATAATTATTTGCTAACCATCTTTCTAATGCTTTAGTTCTTAGTTTTAGACGAGAACTTCCTGGGATTGATGCTATTCCAGATACAGCAAAACCTTCTAATATCGCTCTTTTCTTCAGCTTTTCACTTAATTCTTTTTTATTTTGAATCATATTTTTCATAATTATATTATGAATTAGATTGAAAAAAATGCTGTTATTAAACGAAGAAACTAATAAATAATTTAAATTTATTAAAAATAAATATATCCCTATCAAGGAAAAATAGCTAAATTGTTAGTAAAATGAAGAAAATTAGGAACTTTAATTTTGGTTGAATCTACTCAAAGTCAAGATTCGAACCTAGGAACTAGGCTCCAACAAGATTTAAAAAATGATCTGATAGCAGGGTTGTTAGTTGTTATTCCATTGGCAACCACTATATGGCTTTCTTCTATTGTTAGTAAATTTGTTCTTACATTAGTTACTTCAGTCCCTAAACAATTAAATCCCTTCATTACATTAAATCCCTTATTACAAGATTTAATTAACTTAACCTTAGGTTTAACTGTACCTTTATTGGCAATTTTGCTTATTGGTTTGATGGCGAGAAATTTTGTTGGGAGGTGGTTGTTAGAATTTGGAGAAGGTACTTTATCAAAGATTCCAGTTGCGGGAGCAGTTTATAAAACTCTCAAACAATTGCTTGAAACTTTTTTAAGTAATAAGTCCAATAGATTTAGAAGAGTTGTTTTAGTAGAGTATCCACGAGAAGGTTTATTTAGTGTTGGTTTTGTAACTGGGGATGTTGGTACATCACTTCAATCAGAGTTTGATGAGAAGTTATTAAGTGTCTTTATACCTACTGCTCCTAACCCTACGACGGGTTGGTATACATTAGTTCCTGAATCGTCTGTTAAAGATCTTGCTATTTCCGTGGAAGATGCATTTAGAACAATTATTTCAGTTGGTATTGTTAATCCCGATGAAAAAGATAACTCCTCAAATCCTACTTTTTCGAAATTATTTTCCCAACTAAGAGCTTCTTCTAATACTTCATCTACCTGATTAATGCATAACAGATCGTTATCACGAGAATTGTCTTTACTTTCATTAGGTCTTATAAAAGATAAAGGAGATTTAGAATTAAATAAAATTCAAATCGATGAAATTTTTGAATCTGCTTTGGATTCTTTAATTAATCACTGTAGAGATGAGTTAGATAACTGTGAAGCAGATTTAGAAAACGTATCGCAACATATTTTAGATAGTGAATTAAAGGAAGGTAGTAATTCTTCTTATTCTAATGTTCGTGATGAACTTAAAAAAGCTTTTTATAAAATTGAGTCAGTAATGAACTCACTTTCAGTTACTTTAGATTTTCCAAAACTGATTGTTTCAAGTAATCAAAATGATATGAGAGAAGATGTAAATCATAGAATTTTAAGCATAATTAATAATTTACAATCTATAGATTCTGAAATTGATGAAGTGATGGATGGATGGAGATTAAAAAGGTTGCCTAGGGTTGATCGTGATATTTTACGCCTGGCTTATGTTGATATGCATTTTTTAGATACCCCTGTGGCAG
>QCUP01000033.1 GCA_003208885.1 Prochlorococcus sp. AG-679-K21
TTAATTAAAAATAATAATTCTAAAATGCTAAAAAGTAGATTAACTTGGCATTGTCACTTTATTCAAAAACTTGAAAGTGAACCAGAATTAGAATTTAAAGAATTTCATCCATATTTCTACAAAATCAGAAAAAAAGATAATGTTTTACTCCAATTATGGAGTGAAGGTAAAACTGGTTTTCCTTTCTTAGATGCCTGTATGAGATCTTTAAATTTTAATGGCTGGCTTAATTTCAGAATGCGTGCAATGTTGATGTCTTTTGCAAGCTATAACTTATGGATACCCTGGCAAGATTCTGGTTCAGTATTGGCATGCAAATTTATTGACTATGAGCCTGGAATTCATTGGAATCAATGCCAAATGCAATCAGGTACAACCTCTATAAATATAAATAGAATTTATAATCCTATTAAGCAAGGGAAAGATCATGATCCAAAAGGCAATTTTATTAGAAAATGGGTACCGGAGATAAAACATTATCCTGATAACTTTATACATGAACCATGGTTGATGGAAAATTTCAATTCAATTGAGTATTCAAATTCTGAATATGCAAAACCAATAATCGACCTTTCAAAAACTACTAAGATTGCCAGAAAAAAGATTCAAGAAATAACTCAAAAAGATGGTTATTGGGATATTTCAAAAGAAGTCTATTTAAAACACGGCTCTAGAAGAACATTATTAAGTAAGAAAAAAAATCATCCTAAAAAGATCAATATGAAACCAAAAGGTGATCTTCAATATGAATTAAATCTTGAATTGTAAATTTAATTTATTCAATAAAATTAAAACCGTAAAAGCTGTCAAAAAATTTATTTTTAAAAAGAATTTTAGTTAAATAAGTTACAACTAGAAATCCACGATCATCAGAATCAACCTTTAATGTATAAAGGTTATTTATTGTAAGCATGAAGAAACCTACAATCGAGCTTAAATCAACAGAATTTACTGAAGTTATAGAAATTGAAAGAATAGTTACCCCCGACGAAGAGAAAAGAGTTGATCATGTTTTTGTTAGAAGAAGAAAAATTTGTAAGCGCCATCCTGAAGGATTTGCAACCGAAGAGTATGCAAGATTTGATATTGAATGGCCAGAAGAAGTAAAGGAAGAAATCAAAGAAGATATTAAAGAAGAAATCAAAGTCAACTCATAGTAGTAATGTGCGATAGATTTGAATGGGACGATACTAATAGTTCCGGAATTTGGTGGAGTACTAATGTAAGCATTAGAGATGAATGTATTCTGCTGAAAGAGGATACAGAATGTGATGACTCTGATATCGTTGAGTTACTAAGAAGTATTGCTAAAAATATCGAAGATAATGGTCTATAACGCTTGATAAATTTAATTTTAATAAAATTTGCCTAAAAACTTTCTAATCTTTCAACTGAATCTAATAATTTTAATGTGATGCCTTTTTCGCTCATTGAATGACCAGCTTCATCTACGATAATTAACTCTGAATTTATTAATTTTCTACTAAGGTCCCAAGCACTCCTTACAGGACAAACTACGTCATATCTACCTTGAATTATTTTAGTTGGTATGGATTCTATAATCTTTATATTTTTCAAAATAAAATTTTCTTCTAAGAAGATCTTATTTATAAAATAATGACACTCTATTCTAGCAAAAGCATCCGAAAAGGAATTAGTTTTACTTTTACCAACATCAATATCTCTTTTTATAAGATGGCTTGTAGAAAGTTCCCAATTTGTCCAGGCAGCAGCAGCTTTTGATCTAAGTTCAATATCTGGGGAGGTTAGATATTTATAAAAAGAAGCTATCAAATCAACCCTTTCATCCTTAGGAATTACTGCAATATATTTTTCAAACTCTTCAGGAAATATCTCACTTGCGCCATATTGATAAAACCATAAGAGTTCAAATTTTCTACATAAAAATATTCCTCTTAAGGTCATACTTAAGACTCTGGATGGATTTTTAATTGCATAAATTAAAGCCAGAGTAGAGCCCCATGAACCCCCAAACAAATGCCAAGAATCTATTTTCAAATTTACTCTTAATTTTTCAATATCATCTACTAGGTCGCCTGTTGTATTTTCTCTTAATTCTGAAAAAGGTCTTGAAGAACCGCAGCCTCTTTGATCAAATTGAACAATATCAAATTTTTCGGGATTAAAATATCGCCTATATCTTGGCTGACTTCCTCCTCCAGGGCCACCATGAATTACTAATATCTTTTTACCTTTTGGATTTCCAGATCTTTCCCAATAAATAGAATGAATCTTACTTACTTGTAAAAAACCCTTTTCTCTTGGTTCGATGGATGGGAATAAATTTTTCTCTTTCATTTTATAAATATAATTTATTTCAAATTGAAAATTAATATTAACTGATAATAAACATTTAAAATTATATAAATCATTAAAAAAGAGGCCTGTGAAAACAGTCCTCTTTTAAATTTCTTATTTCCTACCTTCAGGATTCATGGTACATATTATAAAGTTCATTTATTCATGAGCTTAAAATACGTGGATTAGGGGATACTTCTCGATAAATTTAGTCCTTTTTTGTCGCTGGTAATTATAAAGCGAAGTCTTATCAGACTAATTGATTGAACTTTATTTTTCGATTAATCCCATTGTCAGGAATACACTTCCTATATTTGTAAATTTGCTAAATTTCAGGCGGACTATCAATCATTTAGATTGCCTCCTAACTCAACATTCATAAATTACTCCTATCTCTATTTCAAGTAAATCCGTAAATATGCTGATTTACTTTTTTATCGGTTTATACGAGAATTTTAATGCTTTGTTTGTTCTATGCTATTTAAGTAGATTTTAAAGCCATACTTTTAATATTAAAAAATTATATAGAGATCCTAAATATAAGAGCCAGGAAATGATTTTAAATACAAATAGCATTCTCTTATATTTAGGTTTTTTATCTTTTGTTCTGATATTATTTTCATTATTTTATGAAATATATATTTTTAATAAAGCACCTTTTTTAAAAAATTCTGTTTATTCAAAGCCACTTAATGAGAGCTTATCAATTTTAATACCGGCTTATAATGAAGAGATAAATATAGTCAATTGCCTAAAAGCATTAAGTGAAATAAAAAAACCTTGTCAAACTTTTAAAATTTTAGTTGTTGATGATTCAAGTACTGATGATACTTATAATGAGGCTATAAAATGCAAATATGAATATTTTCAAAAAAATGATGATATAGAAATTATTTCGTCTGGGGATAGACCAATTGACAAAAATTGGGTTGGGAAAAATTGGGCTTGCTATAAAGGATCAAAACAATTAACCACTGATTGGATTTTATTTATAGATGCGGACGTCATAATTGGTAAAAATTGTATTTTTAATGCATTATTAAAATCTTGTAGAGAAGATATTGATTTATTATCTTTAGCTCCAAAAATAAATTGTAATTGCTTAGCAGAATGGATGGTCCAACCAATAATGACTAGTCTTCTTATGCTAGGTTTCCCAATTTTTAAAACTAATGATTCATCAAATAAAGATTCTTTTGCCGCAGGTCCATTTATGCTATTTAAAAAAAAATCTTATGATCTAATTGGCGGACATCTTGAAACATATAATGAAGTCGTTGAAGATTTAGCATTAGCCGAAAAAATAAAATCAAATAATTTAAATTTAAATTTTTCTATAGCAATTAACGATATCTCTCTTAATATGTATAGAAATTTAAATTCATTAATAGAAGGATGGAGTAAAAACTGGTTCCTAGGCCTTGAAAAAAATATTTTAAAATCACTAAGTGCATCAATATTTGTATTTTTCTTATATTCATTTCCTTTGATTTTATTTCTGATATCACTAATAAAAATTAATTTTACTGATAATACAAAGATATATTTACTAACTTTTCTAATTTCTTTTATATCTATTATTACTTATGGATTAAAAAGGCTAATATTTAAGAATAAATTTAACATTCCTAACAATTACTGGTACCTAAATAGCATAGGCGGATTTATTGTAATTTATATAAGTTTTTTATCTATTTATAGAACAGTTACTGGAAATGGATGGACTTGGAAGGGGAGAAATTTATATGAAAAATTAGATAAATAAAATTTTCAACTTTCTTCAGTTTCATAAAGTAAAATACTCTCTATTATCATACGATCACTATCAGTTAATTCATAGTTTTCTATTTTCCATTCTGTAAACTTTATACAATCATCAAGAGATGGATTTTCTTTTCTACATTTTCGCCACTCTCTAATCCAATCTGATAGAGCATAAGTAATTTTTGTTGTAAGCATTTTTTACCAATCTGGATAAATTAAATCTTCTCCAATTTGCTCCTCATAAAATTCTCCTTTTTTTAAACCTCTTTCGTATTGATCAATAATTTTCTGATAGGAGTTTATAGAGGGTATTAAATCTCCAACATAGCTTTGTTCCATTTATTTCTTATAAATATTCTCTTATTAATCACTATATATAGAAATCACAGAAATTACGAATAACAAATTATTTCCCCATCGCTCTTCTTAATTTTGCAGCTTCATCGAAACCCTCCATTATTGTAAAGGTAGAATTCTCAGTTGCTTTTCTTCTCAACTTTGAAAGTTCTCTATATTCTTCAGATTCAAAAGCTTCAACTGCTTCCCTCATGGAAGGAAATTCACAAATAACAGCTAAATTAGAATCCTCAGTTCGTTCCTTTCCTAATGGTTCTGTATCTTTTGCAAATACTTCCCCACCAACTTCTTTTAGCCATGGAGCAACTTTATTTACATACTCATCAAATAATTCCCGATTAATTATTTTTGCCGTTGATATCCAATAGCCTTTTGCTCCTTTTTTATCCATAAAAATAATCTTTAAACTAAATTTAAATATAATTTACATTTTAGTATCGTTCTTTATGAAAATTTTTATTAATTTAATATGTTTTTTTGAAAAAAATAATTGAATATAAAACTAAATACGCTTAACTTTTAAAAAGAGCACTAGTTATTAATTATCTATATCTAATATGGATTTCATCAATAAGAACAAAATCCTTACAGTTATGGCTGCAATAGCAATTTTTTCCTTTATTTTAGAAAAAACTGGGATTATCCACCCTTGAAAATTATTTAAATTAGAAATTTCTAGATAACAAAATTGAACTTAATGAAATAAATAAACCACAAGAATTGCTGCAACAATGAGTATTGGAGATAATGCTGTAAACATTAAAGTCTTGAAATTAAGTTCCATTTACATTTAAATAAATATACAAACTAAGTAAAGAATACTTTTAAGTATTGGCAATAAGTAGAATTTACATTGTTTAGATATGCAAAAAAAAAATGAATAAAAAAAGATATCAGGAAGAATATGAAGAAGGTTCTAATTTACTTTGGCCTAGCGAAGAAGAAGATAAAATTACCAGAAAATTTTATAGAGATTTATCGCACCTATCTAAAAAAGAAATTTATAATAAAAATAAAAATTCGAATTTTTTACAACAAATTTTTAGAGTCTTAACTGGAAAGGCAGGTTCGTCAAAAAATATAGATAAGTCTATAAAAAAATTTTAGCTTAAATAATTTATTAAATACAAAATATGCATAATTCAAACAAGAAAAGCAAAAAACAAACAAACAGTATTTTTCTTCATAAAACTAAAATTTTTTCAACTATAGTCTTCATCCCATTTCTTTACTTATTAGGTTGGATATTCTCACAGTCTTTTTTATTCTTAAGTTTAAGCAAAGAAGCTTTATCCTTAATAGGAACGATATTTACATTCTTATTATTTATTTCCTTAATGCCTGCATGGTTTAATTTTCGATGGCAAATAAGAAATAGTTGGGAAACACTTGGTTTAAATAATAAAACTTTTTTGAATAATATCTTATCTTTTTCTCAAGGGATTATTTTTGCTTTAATATTACTAATTTTAATTTTGATACCATTACTCAAAAGTAATTACATTACTTTTTCAGGAGGATTGTCTTCAGACATAATATTAAATGGGATTTTACTTACTTTTGGCATTGGGGTTGCTGAGGAAATAATTTTTAGGGGATGGCTTTTAGAAGACTTAAAACTTCAATTTGGAATAAAAGTTGCCTTAATTAGTCAATCGATAGTTTTTAGCCTTGTTCATATTGGATTCAAAATGCCATTTTGGAATACATTAGGCATTCTTTTAGGTTTATTCACTTTAGGAATCCTTTGTTCAATTATAAGATTAAAAGATGAGGGATCATTGTGGGGTGCTATTGGTCTTCATGGTGGACTTGTCGGTATTTGGTTTGTTTTAAATAATGGTTTAATAAATATATCTAAAGAAGCGCCTGTCTGGTTAGTTGGTTATGGCGCGCCTAATTCAAATCCATTAGGTGGTTCCTATGCTATTTCATTATTACTAATTTCCTGCATTTTTTACTTTTTAAAATTTAAGAATCAGATATTTAAATTCATAAAGTAAATAGGAATCGTTTTAAAATTTATATTAATTTCGCTAAAGTCAACAATGAGTTGAGACTTTCTAATTTTTTTTGAGCTTGAATTATCATTCTTTTAGAATCTGGAACACAATCAGCCTGTAATGATAATGCATAAGAATATTCTTCATTAGTGATAGCTATGCATTTTTCAATCTTTGATTTTGAATCTGAATCAATCATATTAAGACTATCTATTAATTTTTTACCCGCAATTTGCAAAAGGAGTTGATTAAAAGCTCGTTCTGATAAATTATTATTCAAATTTGTTTTTTTTAAATGCTAAGCATTATCCAAACAAATTGCTATTGAAAATTAATAAATTAACTTATATATTCCTATAAAAAATCCTTTAATTTTATAGAGATATTAATTTTTCTTTTAAATAGATATAAATACTGATGGCTTTTTATAAAAAAGTTGTCAAATTTAAATAAAGTTTAAATATAGAATTATGAACTTAGAGGCAGGATTTCAATTCATTATTTTTTTGTTTTTGTTTGGATCTACTAATTATTTGATGATGTTAAATAGATATGAAAATGACCTTAAGAAAAGAAAAATAATACAAAAGAATAGAATTACAGAGTTATATCCTAAAGGAACTTTTATAAGCGTATAAATTTATAAATAAAATATATTCATAATTAAGTTTTTTGAATTTAGTAACTGATATTGGAAAACATTTTAAAATTTAATAAATTCGTTTTTGAGAAATAAATTTATTTTTCTAAATTTGAAATTATTTTTAAAAGGAAAATTTATTTACCATTTAGGATTGGTTTTTTCCCATCCTTCATTTATTAATTTTTTCCAAAATAATCTTGCATCTTGGATCTTTATTTCTTTTCTTGTTTTCATTAAAGGAGGATTTTCTCCATGAATACCCATGACGATGCCCTCTTCAATAAACATAAATTCGATCAAATCCTTTTTATTTTCGTTATTCTTATAAAAACGAATTACTCCAACTGAGTTAGAATCAATTAACCAAAAATCATATTCTTTTTTCATTTATTTGGAAGTTTAATGAAAAGAAGTCAAATCAAAGATATCCATAAAATAATCCAATTTAGACTTTGAAAGTTAGAAAATATTTTCATCAAAATTAATTTAAATAATTTAATATTTTATCTGTCGATTCTTTTTTAGTTCTCCCCGTTTTTTTTTGGAGTCAAGCCTTCTATTTTGAGAAGCTTTAGATGGTTTTGTAGCTTTTCTAATTTTGGATGAATTTTTTAATGAATTTCTAATTTCTGAGCTAATTCTTTTTATAGCTATTTGTCTATTAAGTAATTGATTCCTCTCTTCCTGGACGGCTAGACATATACAGTCATTGACTAATTTCGTTTTCAATTTTTTCGTTAAAACTTTCTTTTGATAATCATTTAAGACTTTTGATTCTTTGATATTAAAAATAATTTCTACTCTAGTATTAGTTTTATTTACTTTTTGACCTCCCGGGCCAGATGATCTAGAAAAACGCCATTTTAATTCTCTTGAAGGAATTACTAATCTGGAAGTAATAATTAAATCCATTTTTATTTCTAAAACATCCTCAGCTCATATCCGAATATACTTGTACATTACATTACCAATTAAAAAAGATCGGTAAATACTGGCCGGTTTAGTTAGGTAAACCGAAATTCGGTGTATTTGCCGTATAATTTTTTTCGGTTTGTATCCTTACAAAATTCAAATATTTGTAAGATATTTGATTTGTACTTAATTTAAAGGTCACTATGTATTCAATGTTTGATCTTCTTTTTGAAACTCCTTCATATCGTCCAGTATATGTTATTTCTGATACCGAGATGAAAGAACTCAAGAAAAACCATCATCAAGAAGAACTTGATGAAATAACAACCCAAAGAAAAAGACTTGAAGATGCTTTTAAATCACAATTAAAACATCTTGAAGAAAGGGAAAAAGAAGTAAAGAATGAGCTTAAATTACTTTCTGGAACTAAAGGAAAAGCATAGTTTTTTCAAAAAATTATTACTTAAAAGACGGTTATTTTTAACCGTCTTTTTTTCTTAATTAATTTATAAATTTTTTAACCACGAATTCACAAAATCTGTCCCATAATATATGAATGAAAGATAAGCAAGAAAAAATTAGAATGTTTTTACCTTTTAGTTGGGTAGTTTGCGCAGTTATATCTTTTGCCTACATAAATTCTCATTTAATTAACACTTAGTTAAATGGATAAATTATCAAAAGAACAAGTATTAGCTTCTTCAAGCGGATGGGTTGCATCTCTACTTAATTTCTTACCAGGAGTTGGGACTGGTTATCTATATCAGAGAAGATGGTTACCATATTTCATTACTACTGGAATAGTAACTGCATGGTTTGTTACAGGAATAATTTTGCAAGGTGATAAAGAACCAAGTCAAACAGAACAATTAATAGGTATATCAGGCTTATTTCTTATATCAACAATAACAGTAGTAGAAGCTAACTTAGCTTTTAAGAAAGCTGTCAAAATAGCTTCTATTAAAAAAGAAGAAGAAAAAACTCCGATTAAAAAAGGATGGTTTAAATAAACTTTAATTACTGTAGAAAAATAAAATTTCTTTTTCTTTGAGGCCTTCCCAACCAGAATCAATTAATAATTGATCTAAAGTTTCTTTATCAAAATGCTTGGAACCTGTTTTAACACATCTATTTCTCATTGACTTTTTAACTCCGCTTCTTTCTCTTTTGTTTTCTTCGTTCATAATCCTGTTGTAAAGCTCAAGCATTTTTGAGGGGATTGGAGTCCCATCTAGGTCAATACCATTTTCAATTGCTTCATCAACTGCTTGCATCCCTATTTTTTTCATAAAGTTTGATTTATTAATAGAAAACATCCTATAAGAAAAGATATTAATTTCTATGGGTTTGAACAATTAATTTACTGATTTTGAATTTCCTTTAAGACTCTTATTGCCTCTTTTATATGTTCTGGCCCATTCAACAAATCTCGAAAGATATGTTTAATAAACCCATTTCTATCAATAACATAGGTAACTCTTCCATCTAATAAACCAAGTACTTTGGGTACCTTGAAAGCTTTTCTTAGTGAATCATTTTTATCACATAACAAAGGATATTGTAATTTATTTTTGTTGGCAAATGCTAAGTGGCTTGAAGAACTACCATTACTTACCCCCCAAACTTGAGCACCAAGGACTTTAAAAAGGTCATACTTGTCTCTAAATCCGCAAACCTCTATAGTGCATCCCGGGGTGTCGTCCTTTGGATAGAAAAACAAAACTAAGGGAGTTTTTAATCCATTATTTGACCTTTTAGTGCCATTCTGATCTAGTAAAGAAAATTGTGGTACTTTATCTCCAATCTGCAAAATAGTTTATATAAAACTCTATCTTAGAAGCAATAATTATTTGTCTGTGACCAAAAACAACAAAGTTTTGGATAAATTTTTCAAACATTGTTCTAAAAGATACTAAAAGATTCCTCTAATTTACTAATGTTGTTGAAGATATCTATTCTTATGGAATTTGCCATATATAGTTTTTTATTTCTCATTCTTTTTTTGGGAATACTTTTTAATTTAAAAATTACTAACAATAAGAGAGTAAATGAAATAAAAGAAAAATTTAAAAATTATAATTGGAATAAAAAAATTTAAGATCTCTAAAATAATTTTTAGAATTTTATATTTTCATTTGGGGTAAATACAGAACAGTAATTACTTACAATATTATTTAAGTCAATTTCGGAAGAATTCTTAGATTTTAATTTTAGTTTTTCTATAGCTTGTTTAGGATCAATCTCTCCAAGACGATATCTAGCACAAGTATCCAATACTTTAAACATTTTTGTAGTAACTGCCCTTGATGGAGGCATAAAGGCAAATAAGAAAAAAGCTGCTAATAAGATTTTCATTATATTTAAAAAGTTAATTACATTTTTGTAATTTAGTTTGATTTATGCAAAGCTAATTTTTTTATAAGAATAAGAAAGCCAAAAATAATTTGGATTAAATGTGTTTACTTATTTAAAAAATTTGTACTTACTGATAACCAAAATTTATTAATTTATCATTTCCATCCTAT
>QCUP01000034.1 GCA_003208885.1 Prochlorococcus sp. AG-679-K21
TTAAGCGTATGTTATTTCTCTTTTTATTTTTTTAAAAATTTTGATCAAATTTCTTTGAATATTGATTTTGCTAGAAATATAAATTTTATATGTTTATCATTTTTATTTTGTATAGTAAGTATTTTTTTTAATGCATTAGCTTGGAAATATATAGTTTTTTGGTTTGGTAATACTAAGACTAAAAAAAGTTTAATTTCCTTTTATGTTCTTACAAATATTCTTAAATATGTGCCAGGAGGTATTTGGCATTTCTTAGAACGATATAACTTTCTAAAAGATATTAGTAATCCGCAATTAGCTTTTTATTCAATAATAGTTGAGCCTTATTTTATGCTGTGTTCATCTTTCTTATTGGCTTCAGTTGGGATAATTTTTTCACCATTTTATTTTTTATTACTATTACCCTTGGTATTTCTGAATAGAAAATTAATTTATCAAATTTTGCAAAGGTTAGAAACCTTAAAATTTAAAACCATTAGTGCTTTAAGAATTAACAATGAAAAGTATCGATTCGAGGAAAGAATAAAAATAATTTCTTTATTTCCTGCTAGAGCTTTTTTAATGGAAATTCTTTTTGTATTATCAAAATTTATTGGATTTATTTTTTGCTTTTATGTAGTTAATTTAGACAATCAATATAGTATTTTTTATTTATTAGTAATTTTTTGTTTGTCCTGGGCTATTGGATTGATAGTTCCAACAGCCCCAGGAGGGGTAGGTGTATTTGAGGCTTGTTTCCTTTTTTTTGTTGGAAAAAATATTCCGCAAAATATAATTCTTCTAAGTTTAATTTATTTTAGATTGATATCCACTTCGGCAGATTTATTTTTGGGTCTGCCTTTCATATTAAGAAAATTTTTAAAAAGAATTTAGTTCTTTTTTTCTAAGGTTGGAATTAATGTACTTGATGCAATTAGTCCTAAGACAGTTATAAAGAGTGCAGGTAATATGGCTTCTGCCATTCTCTCATCTCCAGCATATTGATATATCCTTACAGACAAGGTATCAAAATCGAAAGGTCTAAGAATAAATGTAATTGGTAATTCCTTGAGGGTGTCTACAAAAACTAGAAGTGATCCAACAAAAATTGGACCTTTTAATAGTGGCATATGTATCTTTTTGATAACACCAAGCCAATTAGAACCTAGACCCTTTGCAGCCTCATCAAGCCTGGGAGATATTCTTTCAAACCCAGAATCAAGAGTACCTTTTGATATAGTTAAAAAACGAACTACATAACCCCAGATTAGAAGTAACATAGCAATAAAATGGAACTTTGAATTGGAAATAGTTATTAACGATATAGCTAATACTGTCCCAGGTATTGCATATCCAATACCCGCAGGGAGTGTTATTAATCTCATAAGTAAGTTCTTATTCTGACGATTAGCTAAAGTTAATATTAAAGAGAAAATTAATGTTACTAATGCAGCAATTATTCCAAGGCAAATAGTTCTAAAAGTAAGAGATAGTAATTCTGTCGTGAATCCTTTTTTTAATTGATCAATATTTAATAGAAACCAGGAAAATGGAATTCCAATAGAAAATAATGGAGGTAATAAAGTAACTAAAACTGCTAAGTAATACCTATTCCCTTTTAACTCAAACCCCAGAGAACTTAATGAAGCAGGATTTTCACTCCAACGTTTTGTCTTCCTTCTCGAAAGTTTTTCAAACAAAATTAAAGAAAAAACAATTATCAAGGCAACCAAAGATAATCCAATCGCGCTCTTAGGATTACCTTCAATTATCCAATTCTCAGTTATTCCTTTAGAAATACTAGGAATATTTAACAACTCAACAGTTCCTAATTCATTCATGACTTCCATACACATAAGGCTGATTCCTGTTATTAATGCTGGGATAGTCATTGGAAGAGCAATTTTAAAAAAACTGCCCCATGGTCCAACTCCTAATCCTCTACTAGCATTAATTTGATTAACTCCAAATTTATTAAAACTTTCATTAGCAAGTAAGAAAACATAAGGGTAAGTAGTAATTGAAAGTATAAAAACTCCCCACCACAAACCGGTTATTTGATATCCCAAAATGCTTCCTAAATCTTGTAAAACTGCAGTTAACAAATATGCAGGAATTGCTAGTGGAATTAGTTGAAAAATACGAAGAGTTTTCCTATATTTAAATTCACAATTTGATAGTAACCATCCATTTAAAGTCCCTAAACCGCCTCCAAAAAAACTAGTAAGTATTAAAAGTTTTAATGTGCCAAATATTTCTTTTCTTCCTGTAATTCCTAAAGAAAAGTTACCACCGAAAATAAAACCTATTCCTTCAATTAAGAAATTAAAAATAGGAATTATCACTATAAATGCAACTATAAAAGAAGCAATATTTAAAGGCTTAAAATCTGATAAAAATATCTTTGTGTGTTTATTAAAAATTTTCAAATATTAAATAAAACTTTATTATGCTTTTTATTTAGAATTAAATCTACAACATTCAAGTTGATTCTTAATAGTTTTATGATCTAAGTCTTTACCTATTAAAACAATTTTATTTGATTTCTCATTTTCCCATTCATAATCATCAAGAGAAAAACGTTTACCAGACAAATGAAAAACATGTTTTCTTTCGCTTTCCATAAACCATAAAATTCCTTTAGCTCTAAATACATTTTTTGAGATTTGATTATCTAAAAAATTTTGAAACTTCCTTAAAGAAAATGGTTCATTCGTCTCAAAAGAAATAGATGTAAATCCCTCAATATTATTAATTAGATCATGAGAATGGGAAGAGTGATCATGAGAATGGGAAGAGTGATCATGAGAATGGGAAGAGTGATCATGAGAATTTTGATTCTTATTAATATTCTCTTTAAATTGAAAAGTATCTGTTTCGAAAAGTCCCACACTCATTATTGTTTGCAAACCAACTTCACTATTAATCGATCTCAAAATTCTTGGTTCTTTTTTTATACCATTAATATGGCTTTCTATTTTTTTTAAATGTGTATCAGTTACTAAGTCACATTTATTGAGCAATAAGATATCACCATATAAAATTTGTGAGTAGGCAACACTAGAGTTTTTTAAATCAAAATCAAAGTTATCCGCATCAATAAGGGTAATAATCGAATCTAATCTTACTTTTTCTCTAAGATCACCCCCCGCAAAAGTCATTGCTACAGGGAGTGGATCTGCAAGTCCAGTAGTCTCAACAATTAAATAATCTATTTTTTCATGTCTATCTAATATCTTAGAAACAGTATTTAACAATTCTCCGTTTATTGTGCAACAAATGCATCCGTTATTTAATTCGATCATATCTTCAGCAGTTTTTATAATTAAATCATTATCAATTCCTATCTCTCCAAATTCGTTAACTAGAACAGCAGTTTTAATACCAACTTGATTTTTTAAAATGTGATTCAAAAGTGTAGTTTTACCTGAGCCCAAGAATCCACTTATAATAGTAATGGGGAGTAAATTTTCTGCCATTTGAAGGTTATTTTTTAAACGTATATTAGTTTATTGAATTGTAAATTATTTTTCGAAAATTTCATTAATTTCTGAGGCGATTTTTTGATCTAAATTAGTAATACCTCCTAGATCATGGGTACTTAGTTTAATTATTACTTTTGAATAGACATTTTCCCAGTTGGGATGATGGTTATGTTTTTCGCAAATTAAAGCAATTTTTGTCATAAAGGAGAAGGCTTCTATAAAATTACTAAAATTAAATTCTCTCTCAATATAATTTTCCATAATTCCCCATCCTAGTATTTTTGCAGCTAGTTCTTTTAATTCCTCATTTTGTAAAAGGTATGGTTTCATTATTATTTATTATTATTGCTTACTATTATAGATACTTGAATTTTTTTCCCCGAGAATATGAACACTTATACTTCTTTCTTTTGTACCGAATCGATGTTCCCACAAATAAATTGCTTGCCAAGTGCCCAGTATAAGTACCCCTTTTTGAAAGCTCAAAGACAAATTAGTATTTGTTAAAGCAGTTTTAATATGAGCTGGCATATCGTCCTCTCCTTCTTGAAAATGTTTATAATAAATCTCCTCTTTTCTTTTTGATAATGAGGTATAGCAGTTGTAAGGAACTATAGATTTCATGAATTTTTCTAGGTCCTTAAGAACATTTGGATCAGCATTTTCATTAATAGTCAAACTACAACTTGTATGAAGTGAGGTTAAGCTAAGAATTCCTGAATCAAAATTACTTTTTTGTATAAACAAATTTAAATCATCTGTAATATCAGTGAAACCCTCTCCATTGGTAATAAAGTTTAATTTTGAAAAAATTTGTTCCATAAATATTTAAATTCCTAATAATCAATATCCTATTATGCATATAGTTTGAAAATTTTTATACTTGGAACAATATTTTTGTCTTAAAATAATAAATAATCAATATAAATATTTTTGGCTGAAAAAGAATGGGATAAGCTTGGAGCTTATTTAAAAGAAACTCAAATATTAGGCTCAATACAGAGTGCTCTTTATTGGGATCAAAATACGGGTATGCCAAAGAAAGGGGCGTCTTGGAGATCTGAACAACTTACGTATATCGCAAAAATTCTGCATAAAAGAAATTCTTCAGAAGAGTTTTCAGATTTAATTAAAGCTGCTCAGGATGAGTTTTGTGGGGGCTTAAAAAAATCATCAAGTCAAGAAGTTATTCAAAGTAAAAAAAGAAATATTGAATTATTAATCAAGGAATTTAATAGGCAAAAAAATTTAGATCCTAAATTAGTTGAAGCCCTTGCTAAGGCTAAATCAAAAGGTTATGAAAGTTGGCAAGAAGCTAAAAGAAAATCAGATTTTGAGATTTTCTTACCAATTTTTAAAAAGCTGATCAAATTACGTATTGAAGAAGCAAAACAAATATCCGATAAATTCACACCTTGGGAAACTTTAGCTCAGCCTTTTGAGCCTGATTTGACTCTTGAGTGGTTAAATAAAATATTCCAGCCACTAAAAGAAATTATCCCATCTCTAATAAGTAATCTCAAAAAATCAGAAAATTATCACTGGGATTTAAGTCCTAAATCTCAGCAAAATTTATGTACTAAATTACTTGATGAGTTTGGGAGAGATAAAGATTTAGTGGTTGTTGCAAAATCTCCCCATCCTTTTTCTATTACTTTAGGTCCCGAAGATTATAGGATTACTAATAGGATTGTTGAAGGGGAACCCTTATCGAGTTTTCTAGCTACTGCTCATGAGTGGGGACATTCGATTTATGAGCAGGGTTTGCCTTCTCAAAGTCATCAATGGTTTGCTTGGCCTTTGGGTCAAGCAACATCAATGGGTGTTCATGAAAGCCAATCTTTATTTTGGGAAAATAGGATAGTTAAATCAAAATCTTTTTCTAAAAGGTTTTTTAATCATTTTGTTTCTGAGGGTTGTTCTTTAAATAATTATTTAGAACTTTGGAAATCTATTAATCATTTGAAAGCAGGTTTAAATAGAGTTGAGGCAGATGAATTAAGTTACGGGTTGCATATTTTAATTAGAACCGAACTTGAAATAGATTTAATTGAAGGAGATCTAGAAGCGAAAGATCTTCCATCAGAATGGAATAAAAGATATAAGGAACTATTAGGAATTAGTCCATCGAATGATGCAGAGGGTTGTTTGCAAGATGTTCATTGGAGTGAAGGAGCCTTTGGATATTTCCCTTCATACTTGTTAGGTCATCTTATAAGTGCACAAATCTCTTCACAAATGGAAAAGGAAATAGGATTAATTGATAATTTAGTTGAAGATGGAGAATATGAAAAAATAATTTTATGGTTAAAAAGTAATATTCATAACTATGGAAGATCTGTTAACTCTATGAAATTAGTGAGAAATGTCACAGGAGAAGAACTAACATCAAAGTACTTTGTTAATCATTTGAGATCGAAAATAAAAGATTTCTGCTAAAAATTTACGTTTTAGAATTTGATTGAGTGTAAGGATGTAGGATAAATAAAAATGATTTTTTGATGGCAAACCTTAATCAACCTCCCAGTAGAGTTACTCCAAATTTATTGCATATTTTAGATGCTTTTACAGACAATACAAAGTCAGTCGTTAATACAATTGTCGAATTAAATTCTAATACTATAAATAAGTATGAGTTAATCACTGAAACTGGACATTTGAAACTTGATAGAGTTGGTTACTCATCTCTTACATACCCTTTTGCTTATGGATGTATTCCAAGAACTTGGGATGAGGATGGTGATCCTCTTGATATTGAAATAGTTAGCGTTACAGAACCACTAGTGCCAGGTTCGATCGTAGAGTCAAGGATAATTGGAGTGATGAAATTTGATGATGGAGGAGAAGTTGATGACAAAGTAATTGCTGTCCTATCAGATGATAAGAGAATGGATCATATTCACACTTTTAAGGATCTTGGTGAACATTGGCTTAATGAGACCAAGTATTATTGGGAACATTATAAAGATTTAAAAAAACCAGGAACATGTACTGTTAATGGTTTTTATGGAATTGAAGAAGCTGTAAAAGTTATTCAAGATTGTGAATCTAGATACCAAAAAGAAATTGAACCTAAACTAGTTGATTAATAAAATATTATTTATCTCTAAATTGTTCAAATATTTCCGAAAGGATTTTATCAGCCCCCTGAAGTTTTAGTTTTTCAGCTAATTTCTTACCAACCTCCTCTGGATATTTAATATTTCCTGTCGATTCATCCTTAATAAGTCTTTTCCCATCAATAGATGCGACCATTCCTATTAGGGATATTTTATCATCTTGAATACGACTATTAACACCTATAGGAACTTGACATCCCCCTTCAAGTTCTCTCAAGAAAGATCTTTCGGCTAAACATCTTTGACTCGATGCCTTATCTTCTAGGACACTTATAATTTTATGAACTTTTTTATCATCAGATTTACATTCTATTCCTAAAGCACCTTGTCCAACGGCATGGAGGGAAATCTCATTAGGAATAATTTGGTGAATTCTTGATTCAAATCCTAATCTTTTTAAACCGGCTGCAGCCAGTATAATACTGTCAAATTCTCCTGAATCTAGTTTTTCTATTCTTGTAATAACGTTCCCCCTAATATCTTTGAAATTAAGATGCGGAAATTTATATCTTAATTGAGCAAGTCTCCTTAAGGAACTTGTTCCAACGATTGAACCTGGAGGTAAACTTTCTATTTGATAAATTTTATTTTCTTTGTTAACTACTAGGGCATCTGAAGGATCTTCTCTTTTTGTAATACATCCTAATGTAAGTCCATCAGGTAAATTAGTAGGCAAATCTTTCAAGGAATGCACCGCAATATCTGCATGTCCTATAAGCATCTGAGCTTCGAGTTCTTTTGTGAAAAGTCCTTTATCTCCTATTTTCGCTAAGGCGACATCAAGGATTTTGTCCCCTTGAGTTGCCATTGCCTCTATCGATACTTCCAAATCAGGAATATTTTTTTCTAATTGCTCTTTAACCCATAATGTTTGAACCATCGCTAATTTACTTCTTCTACTAGCGATCTTTAGTTTGAATTTAGTCATTAAATATTGTTTTGAATAGGTTTAAGATAAAGTCGCATCTATCTTAAGATAATATTTGGCAACATTTCAAAGCTGAAAAATTATATTTAACTTTCTTATTTAATATATTCTTTTAAAACCCCATTTCTATTTGGATGTCTTAGCTTTCTCAGAGCTTTTGCTTCTATTTGTCTAATTCTTTCTCTTGTAACATCAAAAATTTGTCCTATCTCTTCAAGCGTTTTCATCCTACCATCATCTATTCCATATCTCAGTCTAAGAACATCCCTTTCTCTTGGACTTAGAGTCGCCAAAACCCCTTCTAAATCTTCTCTTAATAAAGTTTTAGATACATCTTGTTCTGGATTCTCAATATCAGCCTCTATAAAGTCTCCTAGCCTTGAATCCTCTTCTTTCCCTATTGGTGTCTCTAGCGAAATTGGAAGCTGAGCACTTTTAGCTATAAATCTTAATTTTTCAATTGTCATTTCCATACTCTCAGCTATTTCTTCTTCGCTAGGCTTTCTACCAAATTCTTGACTAAGAACTTTTGTTGTTTTCTTTATTCTGGAAATTGTTTCATATAAGTGAACAGGTAATCTGATAGTTCTACTTTGATCTGCTATCGCTCTTGTTATCGCTTGACGAATCCACCAGGTAGCGTAAGTAGAAAATTTATAACCTTTTTCATGGTCAAATTTTTCTGCAGCCCTTATTAAACCTAAGCTTCCTTCTTGTATTAAATCTTGAAAAGATAGTCCTCTATTCATATATTTCTTTGCGATAGAGACAACTAATCTTAAATTAGATTGAACCATCTTCTCTTTAGCTCTTCTCCCTAAGAGAAGTCTTCTTCTGAATTTAGATAGAGGCATGTCTGTTAATTCAGCCCATTCCCTAACTGAAGGGAAATGTCCTTTCTCAGACTCGTATTGTGTAGCCAACTCTTCAAGTTGGAGTAGATCAGCTATTTTTCTTGCAAGTTCAATTTCTTCATCAGGTCTTAATAATCTAATTCTTCCAATTTCCTGAAGATAAACTCTTATAGAATCTTCTGTGTATATTCCCTTTGGTCCAAGCTTTACGTTCCCAATAGCTTTAACCTCTTCATCCGAACCATTAAATTCATCATTATTTTCAATACTCTCTTTATCCTTAACAAGCTTTTGTTGCGAGTTTTGAATAGGATCTTGATTATTGATAATTTGTTCTTCTCGATCGTTTTTAAAATTTGAATCAATTTTTTTAATAACTTTTTTCTTTGAACTAGGATTAGAACTTTTTGATTCTGTTACAGCTGGACACATAGTGGACTCCTTCCTACGATAAATTTAGCTAGGTAAAATTTTAATTAGGACGATTTTATACATTTAGTAGTATAAGTTTGCCTTAAAAATTAGAAGAACTAACTCACAAAAATTGTGATTAGATAAAGTTTTTTTTAAATTGTTGAAAAATTTAAATAGTGTTATAGATTACCTAAAGTAAAAAGTCTTAGGATTTCTCAGACTGGCAGATCAATTTTTGAATTTCCATTCAATGATCAAAGCTTCATGTCTCCCTTAAAAACAGGATACTTATAATGTGCTAAAGCACTTTGTGTAATGTTCAACAATCCAATACTAAGAAAAAGTTTTGATGCCGGCAAGTAATAATTTATCAAATACATTTTTGAAGTTTGAGGTATTGCTTGATATAGGTAGTCATAGCAATGTTTTTTCTTATTTGGATGGTAATAATCTCGGAGTAGAAATTGGAGATATTGTTTCAGTAAGACTTAAAGGAAGACTCTTGAATGGACTAACGATTTCTAAAAGTAATTTTTTAAAGACGGATAAAAATAAAAAAAAATTTGAAGAAGAAACTAATTTTGAATATTTATCTATACAAAGTATTGTCCAAAAAAAAGTGATCCAAGATTGGTGGAGAAAATGGT
>QCUP01000035.1 GCA_003208885.1 Prochlorococcus sp. AG-679-K21
GCCTTTTTACATCGGAAGTCCTTTCAATAATTTCTAAATTATCTATTTTTTTTAATTGTTCAATTAATTTTGAATTCTTTAATGACATTAATAATTAATTTTTTACTTTAAATATAAAATAATTGATTAACTATACAATTCGCCGTTTATAAGGACTTCTCTTTTTAAATTAGCTGAGAAAATATCAGCCCACTTTTCAGCATTTAAAAGAACAAAATCTACAGGACATCCTTTTTTAACCAACCCGTCCCAATTTAAATTTAATAATCTACTTGGTGACAAAAAAATGGAAGATAAAGTCAATCTTTCCCAAGGATTTAATTGAAGCATTGGCATTGCAAGAGACATCAAATAAACAGGATCGTAATTACCAAATGGATACCAAGGATCTTGAACATTATCGCTCCCGATAGAAACATCGACTAATGATTTTTGTAGTTGCTTTATTGGTGCAACTGGCCTATTTAATGATGTGCTTTTTTCATCACGATTGAGCAACCAGAAATTTGTAAGAGGAAGTGCAATCACTTTTATATCTTTCTCTGCAATTTTGCTTCCTAGATTAAGTATCTCATTATTATTAAGAGATAAAATACTACTTAAATGACTACACGTTATTGGGACTTTAATATTTAATTTATCAATAGTTTCCAAAAGAACTTTTAAACCCGCTCCTGGCTCAATAGTTGATTCATCTATATGTAGATCAATTTCTAATTTATATTTATCTGCAAGCAAGAGAGTTTTAGAGAGCAAGTATTTTACTTTTGCTTTATTTATGAAGGGAGGGACAAGAACTCCTCCTAAAATACCATTTTCCTTAGAAAACATTTTTGCCAATTCCTCTCCATGAGAAGTATCCCAAAACTCCAATGGAGCTAATGCTACATATTGCAAATTCAATTTAGAAGAGTATTGTTTTTTGAGTTTAAAAAGCTCAAACCAAATATTATTATCCTGACTTTCGTAGGTATCAACATGACTTCTAATAGCTCTATAACCATTTTTAAGAGCCAAGTTTAGTGATTTCTCAGCTCTCTCTAAAACTTTATTTATAGAACGAGTTTTATGCTCCTCTAAATTTACTGATAATGCTTCTTTATAGTTTGATTTAAAATTAGGAAACTCTCCAAAAGTAAAAGACTTATCAAAATGTGAGTGAGTTTCAACAAACCTTGGAAAAAGAATTTTTTTCGGTTTTTTATTTTTGGTATTTATCGGCTTTAGTTCAGAAACAATTCCTTGTTCCCAAGCAATAAAAACAGAAGCGAAATCCTCATTATCAACATTGAGATTATCAGCATTTTCAATTTCACAAAGGCATCTGGGTATAAGAACCTCTGTGTTTCCGGAATTACTCAAGATTTAATTTACTTTTATTTTATTTTAAAACATCAATAAAACTTATATTGAAATAGGAAAATACTTCAAAATCTTCTTAATCATACAAATATGCATGAAATTTTACACGTAAGTTGTTAAATTTATAAATGTGAGGCGGGCGTCGCCAAGTGGTTAAGGCAGTGGCTTGTGGCGCCGCTATTCGGGGGTTCGAATCCCCTCGCTCGCCCTCCAAAATATTGCTCCAAAATTATATAAATTATAATTTTGAATTAAAAAATTCCTTAAAAACTTTTAGCAAAGTGCTAACCAAACCAATACAAGAAGAAAAAAAGTCTTATAAAAATTCCTCTATTGGTAGTTATTGGATAACAACTTTTGGTTGCCAAATGAATAAAGCAGATTCCGAAAGGATGGCTGGCACTCTTGAAAAAATGGGATATTCCAGAGCTATTGATGAATTAAAAGCGGATTTAGTTTTATATAACACCTGCACAATTAGAGATAGTGCTCAGCAAAAGGTTTACAGTTTTTTAGGAAAGCAAGTCAAAAGAAAACATAGTACTCCAAAACTAAAATTAGTTGTCGCAGGTTGCCTCGCACAACAAGAGGGTGAATCTCTATTAAGAAGAGTGCCCGAAATTGATCTAATAATGGGACCACAACATGTTAATAATCTTGAAAATCTTTTAGAGAGGGTTGATTCAGGTAATCAAGTAGTTGCCACTGAAGAAACTTTTATATCTGAAGACATAACTAATGCGAGAAGAGATAGCTCTATTTGTGGTTGGGTGAATATCATTTATGGTTGCAATGAAAGATGCTCTTATTGTGTTGTCCCTTCTGTTAGAGGTAAAGAACAGTCAAGATATCCAGATGCAATTAAAAGTGAAATACAAACATTAGCTCATAATAATTTTAAAGAGGTAACTCTTTTAGGACAAAATATTGATGCCTATGGTAGAGATCTTCCTAGAACAACAAAAGAAGGAGCAAAAGAAAATACCCTTACTGATCTTCTTTATTTTATTCATGATGTAGATGGAATTAGAAGAATAAGATTTTCTACAAGTCATCCAAAATATTTTTCAAAAAGACTTATAAAAGCTTGTTATGAATTAGACAAAGTTTGTGAGCATTTTCATATTCCGTTCCAAAGTGGTAATGATGAAATCCTGAGATTAATGGCTCGAGGTTACACAATCGAAAAATATAAAAGAATAATTGAAAATATAAGACTATTAATGCCAAATGCATCAATTACTGCTGATGCAATAGTTGCATTCCCTGGAGAAACAGAAAACCAATATCGTGACACATTAAAATTAATATCTGATATTGGTTTTGATCAAGTAATGACCGCCGCATATTCTCCAAGACCAAATACCCCAGCAGCGATATGGGATAATCAAATTCCTGAAGAAGTTAAAAAAGAAAGATTAAAAGAAATTAATGAACTAGTTGAAACAACCTCTAGAAAAAGAAATCAAAGATATTTAAATAATATTGAAAGTGTTTTAATTGAGGCCTTAAATCCAAAAAATACCTCCCAAATAATGGGAAGGACCAGAACGAACAGACTTACTTTTGTAGAAATACCAAAAAATATTGGACTTAATTATTCATTTGGCGATGAAATAAATGTCAAGATAACAGAAGCGAGATCTTTTTCTTTAAGCGGTCAAATTTGTAAATAATTTTTCTAAATGTTAGAAAAAGATAAAAAATGTATTGGAATAATTTTTGGAGGAGATTCTAACGAGCATTATGTTTCAATAGCTTCAGCTAAGACAGTTTATGAGGCCTTAATTTCCAAAACAAACATAGATAGATTTAGGGTGAAAGCCTTCTATATAAATAAGCGTGGAGTTTGGCTTGATAACGATCATTCTCTCACATTATTAAAGGAAAATAATAGAAAGGAAACGGTCGAAAACTACCAAGTATTACCTAAATCAGAAATAAACTTTTTAAACAAAATAAAATTTGAAGGTATTGATATATGGTTCCCCCTTTTGCATGGTTTAAATGGAGAAGATGGAGCAATTCATGGATTATTAAAATTTACTCAAAAACCACTAGTGGGGGGAGGAATTTTAGGTTCTGCTCTTGGAATGGATAAAATATTAATGAAAAAAATTTTTTCACATCTTGCAATTCCACAAGTAAATTATTTAGCTATCCAAAATCGTGATCTTAGTGATGTAAATGTTAAAAATAATTTATCTGTTGAGATTATTGAAAAATTAAAGTTACCAGTTTTTATTAAACCTGCTAATTCAGGTTCTTCACTTGGCATCTCAAAGGCCAAAACCAAATCAGAAATAATTAGAGCCTTAGAAAAGGCTTGGGAAATAGACTCAAGAATTATTATCGAGGAAGGTTTGGATATTCGAGAACTTGAATGCGGAATAATTGGTAATTTAAAACTTTTTACATCTGAAATTGGTGAAGTTTCTTATTCCACTGATTGGTACGATTATGATTCAAAATATTCGATGGATAATCAAATAATTATTCCAGCTGATATTGATTCTCAAATCTCTAAACAAATTAAAGATATTGCTATTCGAAGTTGTAGAGCATTAAATATTTACGGGTTCGCAAGGGTTGATTTCTTTTTAGAAAAGATTTCAAATAAAATTTTTTTGAATGAAATAAATACAATTCCTGGATTTACTAGTAATAGTATGTTTCCCATGCTTTGGAATGCTTCAGGTTTAAATATTGATCAACTTGTGGCTAAACTAGTTGATATCTCCTCAGATTTATAAATTAAATTCAAATGTTGCATGGACTACTTTGGTTACCACTACTTTTAATCTTCGTTCTATTAACAGCTCTTGGTTGGCTTGAAAGAAGAAGACAAAATCTTTTTAGGAATTGGGCAAGTGGTTCTGAAATTTGCAAGTTAGATAGTTCTGGTGCAGCCTTTTTAAAAGATGGCGAATTAAGATGGAGTGCATTTGAAGCTGGAATATTTGAAGAGAAAGATAGTTTTATAATAAAGAAACTTGAACTCGTAGAGTTAATGGCCCTTACCTCAGGAGAAGCTCCTTTAACCAATGAGTCCCAAGGAAAATGTAGGCTCAGACTAGTTGGGGATGGGAAAGAGATGGATGTTCCATTTTCCGATGCAGAGAGAGCTAGAGAGTGGATGGATCAACTGATGGAAAAAGCTAGATGTGATTTGTGAAGGATAAACAAAAAGAAAAAAAAAGAAGTTTTTTTTTGTTAATTACTTTTTTATTATTTACAAGTTATGCAACCTCTAAAACTTTAAAAAATGTTAATTACCAAGATATTTCTATTGTTGGTAGCGAATTATTATCTATCGACGATATAGTTGATAACTCATCTCTAAATTTTCCGACCCCATTGATATTCGTCAAAACCATCTACATTGAAAAAGAATTAAAGAAAAATTTATCTCTAGATAATGTTTCAGTTACTAGACAAATATTTCCTTTTGGTTTAAAAATTCTTATTAAAACAAAAACTCCAATAGCTTACAGCGAGAGGATTGTAAAAGGTAATAAAATAACTGGTTTTGTTGATAAAGATGGTTACTTTTTAAATTCAAGGTATATAGATCAAGAAAATCTGGAAAAATTATCTAGTACAGTTTTTGGATGGAAAGAAAACTTTAGAGAGACATTATCAAGAATTTTAAATTTCCAAAAAGATAATGATGTTGTATTTATCAAAATAACTTTCTCTCCAAATGGCTTTTTAACTTTAGAGGAAAAAAGTTTAAAAACAATATTGTTAGGATTTAATCCAAAAAGAATAGAAAATCAATTACAAATAATTAATAATATAAAAAATCAAATAAAGGAAAATAACATATTAGAAAAAATAGATAATATCGACCTAACTGACCCAAACAATCCAAAAATTAAAGTGTTCAAACCCTAATAATTGAAAACATATTTCATAATTTTTTTTTTGATTAGTACAGTAATCGTAAGGGTTTCATCTATTCGCTCAAATTTTTAACACGTTAATTTTTGAGGACTTTCTTCAAAAAAATCCTACATATCTGCTTAGTGAGTTCATAATGCATCCAATACTAGTATTTGATTTTATTTAGAGATGAGCTTCGGAAACAATCCAAACTTAGATCAATCAAAAGGCATCCTTCCAAGTCAAAATGCCAAAATTGAAGTAATTGGTGTCGGAGGAGGGGGGAGTAACGCTGTTAACAGGATGATTGATAGCGATCTTGAAGGCGTCTCATTCAGAGTTCTAAATACCGACGCGCAAGCACTTTTACAATCTTCTGCAGATCGTAGAGTTCAATTAGGTCAAAATTTAACCAGAGGTTTAGGAGCAGGAGGGAATCCAAGTATTGGTCAAAAAGCTGCTGAGGAGTCTAAAGATGAACTGCAACAAACATTAGAGGGATCAGACTTGGTATTTATTGCTGCAGGTATGGGAGGAGGAACTGGGACAGGGGCCGCTCCAGTAGTTGCAGAGGTCGCTAAGCAAAGTGGTGCTTTAACTGTTGGAATAGTAACCAAGCCATTTTCTTTTGAAGGTAAAAGGAGAATGCGTCAAGCAGAAGAAGGGATCGCAAGATTAGCCGAAAACGTTGATACTCTCATTGTGATTCCAAATGATCGTTTAAAAGACGTAATTGCAGGAGCTCCACTTCAAGAAGCCTTTAGAAATGCTGATGATGTTTTAAGAATGGGAGTAAAAGGTATAAGTGACATAATTACATGCCCTGGATTAGTTAACGTGGATTTTGCTGATGTTAGATCCGTAATGACGGAGGCTGGCACTGCCCTACTTGGCATAGGTATTGGCTCTGGTAGATCTAGAGCATTAGAGGCTGCACAAGCGGCAATGAATAGCCCTTTATTAGAAGCCGCAAGAATTGATGGAGCCAAAGGTTGTGTGATAAATATTACTGGAGGGAAAGATATGACATTGGAGGATATGACCTCAGCTTCAGAAATTATTTATGATGTTGTAGATCCGGAAGCAAACATAATAGTAGGTGCTGTTATAGATGAATCAATGGAAGGGGAAATACAAGTTACTGTTATTGCAACAGGTTTCGAAACCAATCAACCGTTAAAGCAACAAAGGATTAAAAATAGATTATCTAATCAGCCACTTTATAATATTTCTGATAATAAAGACACAGGTACTAATATTCCAGAGTTTTTAAGATTAAGGCAAAATAAAAAAGATATCGAATAATCGCTAAAGTTAAGTGACTCGGTTATCTCGCCTGCCTCAAGCATCCCTTGTGGCTGCTATCTTCCGATCCTGACCAGGTTTGGGCGTTAAAACCGCGAAAGGCCGAGTCAAAAATATACTAGCAATTTTTGATAAAAAAAGATACATAGCTATTATGTTGCCATCAGAACTAGTTAAATATAAAAAAAATTCTCAAAAGATTATTGCACTAACTGCATGGGATTCTATTTCAGGTTCTCTAGCTGAGCAATCAGGTGCAGATATTGTTCTAGTGGGGGACTCTTTAGCAATGGTCTGTTTAGGATATAAATCGACCTTGCCTGTGACCTTGGAGAATATGATCTATCACACTAATGCAGTTTCTAGAGGATTCAGCAAAGAAATAGAAAAACAGTCATTATTAGTATGTGACATGCCTTTTCTTACTTATCAATGCGGAGAAAACAAAGCTGTAGAATATGCCGGGAAAATAATTAAAAACACTTATGCAAAGGCAGTAAAAGTTGAGGGTGCTGATCCAGAAATACAAAATGTTATTTCAAGACTAATAAGGATGGGGATTCCTGTCATGGGACATTTAGGTCTTACTCCACAGAGCTATTTGAATCTTGGTTTTAAGCAACAAGGGAACAATTCAGAAAGTCATGAAAAAATCAAAAAAGATGCTTTATCACTAGAAAAATTAGGATGTTTTTCTATAGTTTTAGAGCATATTCCAGAATTACTTGCTAAAGAAATTCAAACCGAATTGAAAATACCAACAATAGGTATAGGGGCTGGAAACTTTTGTGATGGACAAGTAAGAGTAACTGCTGATTTATTAGGACTAAATGATAAGCAACCTCCATTTTGTAGACCAATTATTGATGGGAAAAAGTTTTTTGGTGAAAAATTAAAAGAATGGGTAGCCTCTGAAAGGCTCAGTTAATTTCTTCCCACCATCTAAACATTGAAACAAGAATTTGATTGCTTAATTCCATCCCTTTTGGATCACTTAAGAAAAATCTGTTTCCTCTTTTAATCAAGAGTCCACTCTCTAGGAAAGGTTCCCATTCTTTTAATAACTTTGTTAATGCTATTTTGGATTTTTTAGTATCCCAATTCTGTTCATTTACTAAATTAAAAATATTGATGCCCTCTTTAAGTCTCATTCCTAACATGATTTTCTCATCCAATTCTTTATAAATATTTTTTTGGTTAACTAGTGAATGCTCTAATTTGATTTCGCATTGCTTAGTCACCCATTTTTTATAATCTTTACTAATTCTTGGCCTTGTAAAATTCTCCCCCCATGGTGAGCTAGTTGAACCTTGACCAAAACTCCACCATCCTAGACCCTTCCAATAAACTCTATTATGCCTTGATTGATGCCCAGGGATAGAATAATTAGAAATTTCATATCTTGAATAACCTGAAGCTTTTAGAATAAAATTTGTTAGCTCACTATTTTTAAAAGCTTCATCATCATTTGGTAATGATATTTTACCTAGATCAAGTAATTTCTTAAAAACAGTTCCATTCTCAATACTTAAATCATAAATTGATATGTGTGGGGGGAAGAACTTTAACGATTGTTTTAAGTCTTCTTGCCATTTTTTAAAACCACTTATTGGTAAATTTTGAATTAAATCCAAACTCCAACTTTTTATAAAACCAAGATCATATGCTCTCTTTAACCAAAAACAAGAGTTTTCTGCATCTTTACTACAATGTCTTCTTCCTGCCTGTTCTAGAACCTGATTATTAAAACTTTGAACACCTAGACTAAATCTATTTATCCCAGCATCTATAAAGCCATATAGATCATCTTCATTAAAACTAGCTGGATCGACCTCCATTGTAATTTCAGCACCATAATCAATTCTGTAACTCTCCTTAAAAAGATTTATTAAATTTTTAATCTGCAAGGGATTTAAAATTGAAGGAGTTCCTCCTCCGATATAAATTGTTGAAAGAGGAGATTTATGTTTGATTGATAATATTTCTCTATTTAAATAGGTCAAATATTCTTTTACGCTTTTACTTCCATATCCCTCTAAACTTTCAATTTTATTGCCTAAAGGTATAACAGCAAAATCACAATAGAAACATCTTCTATGGCAAAAAGGTATGTGTACGTAAGCACTTCTTGGGAATTTATTCATAAGACAAACAAAATATTAAGCCTTAAAAAATACATGGAGGAGTTTAAATAATAAAATCTTTATTTACTCAATTAATAAATCCTAGTAGATTATATATATGACGGATATCTTAGTACTAATTTTATTTGTATTGTCTGGAGCGGCATCAGGATGGCTTGGGGTTGATCTTCTACCAATAGACATACTTAAACAGGTCTCAAATGTAGAAGGTTTTAGAGTTGTACTAGCGATAATAGGATTTTTTATTGGATTAGCAGCAGGTTTCGTATTTCTACAGCTTAGAAAAACGTTTCTTGATCAAATACGTACAATGCCTACGGATTTACTAATAAGTAGAGCTGTAGGTTTGATTTTAGGATTACTTGTTGCAAATCTGCTACTTGCTCCCATATTGTTGATTCCATTCCCAAGAGAAGTATTTTTTGCAAAACCTTTAGCAGCCATTCTTAGTAATTTTTTCTTTGGGGCACTTGGTTATAAATTAGCTGATACTCACGGCAGGACATTGTTAAGAATATTTAACCCTACTAATACGGACGCATATTTAGTAAACGAAGGAATAATACCAGCAGCAAGTCCAAAAATTCTTGATACTAGTGTAATTATTGATGGAAG
>QCUP01000036.1 GCA_003208885.1 Prochlorococcus sp. AG-679-K21
AATAGGAGCATAAAACTTAAAATTATAAGGATTATTGGTAATTGAAAAGATGGAGAGATGGTTACTGGCTCAGTTATCTTTGATTTAGTGTTAAACATCTATTTATCCAAATAATATTTGTGTTAGGACTACATCCATTAAAGATACAGTAACAAGAGTCATTACCACGGCACCTGTTGTACTTGTTCCTACTTCTTTTGGACCTCCTTTAGTAGTAAGGCCATATCCACAGGCAATAATTGAAATTAGTAATCCGAAAACTACGGATTTAATTATCATAGATGATAAGTCTGAACTAGTTAAGCTTACATTACCAGAACGAACAGAGGTCCAAAAAACAATGGGAGGAACATTATAAAAAATTGTGCTCCAGATTTGCCCGCTCCATAAAGCAACTGATAAAAATAAAAGACATTGTATCGGTGACATAATTATCATGGAAAGTAATCTTGGAACTACTAAATATTGAATTGGTTCCGTTTTTAACATTGTTATAGCTTCTATTTGTTCTGTAACTTTCATCGTTCCAAGTTGAGCTGCATATGCAGTAGCAACTTTGCCAGTCATTAAAGTAGCAGTTAGAAGAGGAGCCATTTCTCTTGCCATTCCTACAGCTAGTAAGCCACCTATTTCACTTGAAACTCCCATGCTTGTTAGCTGGGAAGCCACCTGAATATTAAAAACTGTACCTGCCGCAATGCCTGTAATTAAAACAATTAGTAAACTTCCAGGACCTGATTCCATAAGCTGTTCAAAAAGATCGTTTTTTGAAATTTTACCTTTAAAGATATAATTAATTGCTTGTCCTCCAATTATGAGGCTGCTTACAAGTCTTTTAAAAAACTTAGAATAATACATTTTTTTATATTAATTGGTTAATAATTTTTGATCCCACTTTCGCATTATAAATAGTCCAACTATTACTAACAAAGAAGGTATAAAACCAATACATAACCTAATGGTTAATTGAGCTAAAGATGATTGTTCAATAATGTTTAAACTAGAATTGTCCACAAAACATGATTGATAACCAGATATATATAGTAATAATCCTAATACTTGAACACTTAGTCCAATGCCAATTTTCTGAATAAGAACCATCCAAGCAGTGTAAAGTCCGGCTGGTTTTTCTGGATCTTCATCTATTGCATCAGGAAGTAGTGACCAAGGTATTAAGTACGCGGTTGAAGCTCCTATTCCAATTAAACAGATTATGACAATCAAAATTATAAATAGGATAAGGTTATTAAAACTAAGGAAAAGGCCATCTTCAAGAGAAGAAACTTTTGATAAAGAAGGTAAAAATAATGCTGCTGTACATGAAATAATCCAAATAATTGCACCATAGTTTAAAGCTGAAATTCTGTTCAACTTATTTGAAACTCTTGCCCATATTTGTAATCCTATTAGTGCACTTATTTGGAAGGGTATTGGAACCCAGTTAGCAATTTCTGAAGGCACATTAAGAACATCCTCTACATAAATTAACGCGACTGTTTGCATCAACTGCAAGGCACACCAAAGTAAAATATAAAGAGAAATTACTTTAAGAAATTTTTTGTTATTAAATATTCTTTTAAATTGAAGTTTAATTGATTCCGCTTTCCCAGATGGACGCCTAGCTTTTTTTGCATATGGGGCTAGTCCCCAGCAAGATATTAAGGTTGTTATTACTGCTATAAGACCGCTAATTTTGCCCATCAAAAAATATTCGTTATTAGCTAATCCCTCTAAATTCAAAACTACTCCAGCTATTATTAAACCTGTTAAACCAGCTATTATTGAGCCTGTAAATCTTGCAGCATTTAATCTAGTTCTTATTGAAGTTTTCTCTGAGATTTCTGTAGACAGAGCTGCGAAAGGAAGATTAATACTTGTATAAGCAGTCATTACTATTATTGAAATCAAAGTATAGTAAATCGTTCTGTTTATTACAGGACCTGTGGGGATCCACCAAATTGCCGCCAAAGAAAGCCCAAGAGGGACTGCAGCAACAATCATCCAAGGGATCCTCGGCCCCCATCTCGATTTTGTCCTATCACTTAACCATCCTATTAATGGATCGTTTATTGCATCCCATATTTTTATCAACATTAGTAATGAACCTGCAATTAAAACGGGTAAACCTGCCGAACAGATAAAGAATCTAAAAAGGAAGAAGCCAAATTGTGTTGCAGCTAGTCCTGTGCCTGCATCTCCCAGCCCATAAGAGAGCATTAATCTTGTTCTTGATCCAGTTATAATTTTTGAGTGTGAATTTTCCAATCTTTTTACTTTGTTGATTGTTTGATAATGTATTATTGCAAAGGTAATTCTATTACTTATTGCGGGCGTGGTTTAGTGGTAAAACCTCAGCCTTCCAAGCTGAAGATGCGGGTTCGATTCCCGCCGCCCGCTTTTAGATTATATTATTTTTTGTTCTAAATACTTCTTCTGAAATAATTAAAACAGAGCTTCTATTATCTACTTTAATAAAAGTATCTGTAATGGGGATAGGCTTAGTAGTTCCTGATTGATTAGTATCAATAACTTTAAACCATTTGTTTTTAGATTTTGGCAGGTAAAAATCAATACTTTTTGAATATGCATTTAAACCAGCCCAAATTAAAGGATTATGTTCACCTTTATTGATGCTTAATGCAACTGTATGTGACCAACTACTCCAATCTGGGCTTTCTAACTTTGGACCATGCCAATAATAATTTACTAAATTGTCAATTTCTTTTTTATTTGTTGAAGAAATAGGATTAAAAAAATCAATAAATTCTTTTCTTATTTTAATTAAATACTTTAGATAATTTAAAAGTTCTAAATCTTGTTGGTTTTCATCCCAATCCATCCAACCTAAAGAATTGTTTTGGCACCAAGAATTATTATTACCACCTTGAGATCTTCCGATTTCATCACCCATTAGCAACATAGGGACTCCTTTTGAAATGAATAAACTCAAAAGTAAATTTTTTTGTTGCCTTTTTCTTAATTTTTTTATTAATAAGTCTGATGTAGGTCCTTCCACTCCATGATTCCATGAATTGTTGTGGTTATCTCCATCTCTATTTTGCTCTTTATTTGCGAAATTATGTTTTTTGTTAAAGGTAACTAAATCTTTTAATGTAAACCCATCGTGAGAAGTTATGAAATTTATAGACTTTGGTAAGAAATTATTTTCTTTGTAATGCGATGGACTACCTTTGATTTTGTCGCTCATGTTCCAAGCCGTATCTTTATCTCCTTTCCAAAATCTTCTACAGTCATCTCTGAAATGCCCATTCCATGTAAACGTTTTCTTAGATGGGAAATCGTTTAATTTATATAATCCTCCACAATCCCAAGGCTCACTAATAAATTTGATATCGGCAAGTTCAGGATCACATTCAATATCTTCAAAAATTGGTGGATTATCAAGAGGGATGAGATCTTCACCTCTAGACAATGCGATACCTAAATCAAATCTAAAACCATCAACGCCTAATTCATTTACCCAGCATTTTAATGACTCTAATATTAATTTTCTAACTAATCCTCTATTTGCAGCTATTGTATTTCCACATCCAGAGACATCCTGATAATTTTTATCTTTGTCGATGAAATAGTAAAGATTTGCATCTATCCCTTTCCAAGATATAGCAGGTCCTTGATAATCTCCTTCAGAGGTATGGTTATAAACCACATCTAAAATAACTTCAATGTTTGCTTTATGGCATTCTTCCACAAATTTTCTAAATTCTTCTCTATTTTCTTTGGCGGAATTGTTCGAAAGATATTGAAAATGTGGAGTAAACCAGTTAATAGGACTATATCCCCAGAAATTTTCTAATCCATTAGGTGCATCATTTGGGTCAAAACAAAATACCGGAAGTAATTCAATACTTGTTATGCCAAGTTTTTTAAGATATGGAATTTTTTTTAGAAATTTTCTAAAACAACTTTCTTCCTCATTAGAGGATTGAGTAAATGCTTTGATATGTAACTCATAAATAATAGTTTCTTTCCATGAGTGTTTAGGTCTAGGGAAATCTTTAAAATTAAAAGATTTTCTATCACAAACAACACTTTTAAGACAACAACCCATGTTATCTATATTGTTGAGTGCATTTTTTCTTTTGTATTTACTCCACCCAGTAATGCCTCTTGAACAAGGATCTATGAGAACAGCTTTAGAATAATTTTTATTTAGTCCATTATCATTCTGTTTTACTCTAAAAGCATAGATTGAACCCTCTTTGAGATTATTTATTTCAGCATGCCAGTAAGACCCAGTCTTATGAATATGATCTAATTTGAAGATTGATTTGGGGGCAACTGAATCTTCTTTTTCGAATAATAAAATTTCTATATATTCTGCATTTGTAGCGATTAGAGAGAAATTAACTCCTTCTGAAGTTATTGAACTACCAAGAGGCAATGGTTTCCCTACCTTTATATCATTCACTGTTTCTTTATCTCTTTAATTTTTTTTAATGGATGAACTAATTTAATTAAATAATTCAAACAACCGAATCATAATTGCAAAATTAAAAAAAAAAATGAAATTTGATGTTTCACTCATCAATATTTTTAAATTTAAAGAATTTAAATATAAAAATATTGAATGACCTTTTCTTAATTTTATATTTATACACAAACAAGTTCAATTCCGCGGTTCAAACATAAGATGCTACTGAATTTTTTTGATTTCACAATGGGAAGAATATCCCCCTCATGTGCTGAGAAGCAAATATATCTGAAAGTTAATAAAAAATAATAAATATTTGAAATTCTTAAATTAATAACTTCAAATATAAATTTTTTCATAATTAGAAAACAAACTTTTTTTTAAGAAAACTAGTTATTGCAATAGCTCTGCCCCTGTATTTTGGTTAAACTAACTTTTAGTGCTTACAAAAAATTAAGATATAAGAATATTTTCGAATAGCTAAAATTGTCATTTAATTTTGTATAAAGCTTTGCGCCGCCGGCATTTTTGGTTGCCGTATTTGTATTTGCTCCATATGATATGCAAGTTCGAGGTAATTAGACTTGATTTCAAAACTCTTGTCTTTCAAATCTCTGCTATATAAACAATTCAATGAACAAAGCTGATTTAGTAAATCTTGTAGCTGCTCGTACTGAGCTTACAAAAACAGATGTATCTTTAGTTGTTGATGCAGCTATTGAAACGATTGTTGATTCAGTAGTGGAAGGCAAAAAAGTCTCCATACTAGGATTTGGTTCTTTTGAGCCAAGGGATCGTTCTGCTAGACAGGGCTTAAACCCTAAAACAGGTGAAAAAATTGCGATTCCCGCTAAAAGAGTTCCTACATTTTCAGCAGGAAAACTCTTTAAGGATAGAGTTCAAGGCTAATATTTTAATAGCTTAATTTGTCCTTAATTAAGGTGCTCTTTTTGGGCACCTTTTTTTATAAAGAAAAAAAGAATTGATTATTTTTTAATATCATTTTTAACATGATTTTATGAGGGGAAATTTCAACTTTGTGACTATTTTTAGTTATAAGAAATTCATAAGTTTCTTAATCCCTTTTTTTGTTTTATTTTTAAATCCTATTGTTGCTGAACAACTACTAGCTAACTCGGAAATTTTAAGAAAAGCAAATGAATGCTTTAAAGATTTGGAATATAAATTATGTAATAACTTATTTTTGGAAATTGAGAAATTTCAGTTAGTCGAGTCTGAGCAAAATAGATATAAATGTCAGGCAAGTATTTTGGGTTTACAGACAGAACTTATTGAAGCTTATTACTTTAAAAAGTTAAACAAAAATAAAAATGGAATAATGCTTCCATATGTGATTAAAAATTGTTAATTCTTGAGGAAATTATCAAATTTAGAATATTATTGATTTTTATGTAGGTTGAAATGGTAAAAGGGTTTTCTGAAAGTGAATTTAAAAATGATAAACCTACTAAGGACTTTAAAAAAGAGAATAAAGGGTTAGCTGCTTTTCTTAAAGGAAAAAAATTTACTTATACCTTACCAGGAAAAAAGCAGATAAATATATTTGGTTCAGTTGTACTGGCTTTAAATATAATTTTAGTCCTTTTGGTTATTTTGTATCTTAATAATCAAGGATTCCATGATTTTATTTTTAATGTTGGGCGATAGCTTAATTTTTTATCGAAAGATTTTTAGAAGTGATATATTTAAATTTTGAGATGAAATTCATGAAGATAGCAAGCTTATTTTTTCAAGGAATTCTATCGTTTATACTAGTCGGATTTTCTATATACTTTTTAACTGGTTACGACTCTGCTTTCGAGGCAGATCAGTTATGTCATTCATATCTTTCTAATTTGCCTGACCAATCAGGTCGTTTAGGCTGTGATCATGATACTGAAACTCATCAATGGATACTCTATGAGAAGCAGGATAATTCAGAACCAGCAAAAATTATCAAAAAATATAGGTATAAGTTTTTATAGCTTTATTTTTTTATAAAAGAATTTAGCACTCAAAATTGAGATTATTGCTGTAATTGTAAAAGTTAGATATTGATATATGCTCCCCTCTTGATAGATATTGTTTTTATAGAGGGGAAAATCTATAAGTGAACCAAATGTTCCCCAGATTATTACCCAAGCTGAAATATATAGGAAAATTCTTAGTGGATTAGATTTTTTTTCTTCCATTTTCAATTTATACCAAATATTGAGGAAGTAACAGGTCTTCCTTTGAAAACTAGTTCGGTTAACAAAAGCATTAAAAAACCTATCATAGCTGCTCTACCATTAACAAGTTCGGCACTACTATTAAATCCAAAAACATTTTTCACTTCATCACCTTGATTATCAACCCACTTTGAATATTCACTTTCAGTAGATTTATTATTTAAATCTTCATTTGGATTTTTACTAAGACCATTATCGGAATTCTCTACTGGAGGATTTTCTTCTTTCATGAAAAATGTTTTTATAATAATAATAGTGACTCAAAAACAAATTTAATTAAATTGGAATTCAAATATTAAAAAAAATTATGGTAAAAAAAATTATCCATAGTATTTGAAGTCTTAAAATTAATTGACAAATAAGATTAATTTTTTCTTTGGAACATATATCACCATTCAAATTGATAATTGGTTTCTCTATAATTTCATCATTATATTTATTTTTACCTCCTAATTTGATATTTGAAATATAAGCAAAAATGGCCTCTGAAATACCAGAATTAGGAGAATCATATTTAATTCCATCAGAATAACTTTTTTTAATGATAGAAATATATTTTTTAATTTTTGAACTAACCAAAGGTAACGTTAATAAGACTAATCTACTTGGAAGAAAAGTTGAATAATCTTCAATTTTCGCACTAAAAAAACCTAGGTATTTGTACTGGTCATATTTATAGCCTATCATTGAATCCAAAGTACTTATTGCTTTATATGAAAAGCCAAGTGATAAAGGACCTGGAAGAAAAATCGAAAATTTGATAAAAACTGTTCCAATAAATATCCAAAAAAGCGGTCCAAAAATCCCATCAACTGAATTTTCTGTAAGACTTTCACTGCTTGATCTCAAAAGATGCTCTAACGAAGATGTGCTCACATCTCTACTCACAATTCTTTGAACTTTTTCTTTAACTATTTGTTCAGTTTTTTTATCAATTATGTTGTCGTTTATAAGATATGAAATTTCTTTTACGCTTGAGATTAGACTTTTTGAAGCTAAACAACTCGATAAGCCTAAGAAAATTAATATTCCAAAAATGAAATTGCTTTTTGATTGAATGAAAATTAATTCAATGAGCTTACCTATTACAAAACTTATCCCAATAGTTGATAGTGAAATAAAAAATCCACCCCAGAACAATATTCTATTATTTTTTTTGAAATTATGGATAAAAAAATTAGTTGTTTGTTTAATATATATCCCAATTATTTGAACAGGATGAATGATAAACCTTGGATCACCAATTAGGAGATCAAACCCAATCGAGCCAATAAATATAAAAAATAAATTTATTTCAGCCAACTGAACATAGCTCGAAGACCTTTCCCAACTTTTTCTATCTCGTGTTTAGAATTTTCTTCTCTCAATTTTGTCATTAAGGGTTTGTTATTATCACATTCATCCACAAAATTCTTAGCGAAAGTACCATCTTGAATGTCTTTTAAAATTTTTTTCATTTCTTTCTTTGTATCACTATTTATAAGTCTTTTCCCACTTACATAATCACCATATTCTGCAGTATTTGAAATTGAATCTCTCATTTGAGATAGTCCTCCCTTAACCATTAGATCAACTATTAACTTTACTTCGTGTAAACACTCGAAATATGCTAGTTCGGGTTGATATCCTGCCTCAACTAGAGTTTCAAATCCTGATTTAACAAGTTCTGATAAACCACCACATAGAACTGCCTGTTCGCCAAAAAGATCTGTTTCAGTTTCTTCTTTAAAATTCGTTTCAAGAATCCCAGCTCTTGTTCCTCCAATACCCTTGGCATAAGACATGGCTAATGATCTCGCATTGCCTGAATAATTCTGTTCAACAGCAAATAGAGCAGGAACTCCTTGGCCATTCTGATATTCCCAACGAACAGTATGTCCAGGCCCTTTTGGTGCAATCATTACAACATCGACAAATTTAGGTGGCTTTATGAGTTCGAATCTTATATTAAATCCATGTGCAAAACTTAATATCTTGCCTTCTTTTAAATTTGGTTCTATCTCTTTGATATATACATCTTTTTGAAACTCATCTGGAAGCAGAATCATAATCCAATCTGCTTTTTCACAAGCCTCAGAAACAGTAAATACTTTTAATCCATCATTAATAGCTTTACTTTCAGATTTACTACCTTTGTATAACCCTACAATTACATCCATTCCACTGTCTTTAAGATTTAAGGCATGTGCATGGCCTTGTGAACCGTAGCCTATTATTGCGATAGTTTTATTTTGTAATAGACTTAGGTCAGCATCTGTGTCATAAAAGAGTTGTGTCATTAGTTGTAGTTTCTTAACTTTCGATAATTAATATTTTAGACATTAAACGTGTAAATAAACCACATATTTACTCATTTAAATTAATATTAATTTTAAATAATTAGAGTTAGCCGGCCTCACTTGGATGTGAAATTACTCTGTCAATTAGC
>QCUP01000037.1 GCA_003208885.1 Prochlorococcus sp. AG-679-K21
CTATATCGGCTGCTGTAAATGTTGGATTTACTGCTCCATCATTCTCATACCAGGCAATAGTGTCATCATTTATAGATGCAGAGACAATATCTAAATCTCCATCTCCATCCATATCTGCAACTTGAACATCTTCTGCACCATCAGCACTTGTTGCTATATCGGCTGCTGTAAATGTTGGATTTACTGCTCCATCATTCTCATACCAGGCAATTGTATCGTCATTAAATGATGCGGATATGATATCTAAATCACCATCTCCATCTATATCTGCAACATTAACGGCATGAGCTCCATCAGCACTGGTAGCTATATCGGCTGCTGTAAATGTTGGGAAGGAATCAACAGTGGTATTCGCATAATCAACGCTAATCGTTTTTGCAGATGCAGCAGATAATCTAATATCTACCGTTTTTGTTCCATTTTGTTCTGTTATCTGATAAAGAGGAGAACCACTAGAATCTCTCATAGTCAAGGTGGGGGCTGCATCATCATCATTAATTGTTAATGTCGCAGTTGAATCGCTAATAGTTGCGTTGGTTGCATTAGATAAAGTTATCGTTGCTGTTTCATTATTCTCATCTGTGCTATCCGCTAATACTGGAACGTTAAATGTCCCAGAAGAATTACCTGCAGAAATGGTTAAAGTTCCAGATGTTGCTGTATAGTCTGCTCCTGCTGTTGCAGTTCCATTAGATGTTACATAGTCAACAGTAATATTTTCTGTAGATGTTCCCGAAAGAGTAACAGTAAATGTTGCATTGGCTGCATTTTCATTAGATGTAGTTACATCTGCAATTGTGATACTTGGATCTGGATCATCATCTGTAATAGTTAAAGTCGCTGTTGAATCACTGATAGTTGCATTTGATGGATTAGACAGAGTGACGGTTATCGTTTCATTATTTTCCTTATTACTATCTGCAAGCACAGGTACATTAATTGTTCCAGAAGTAGCACCTGCAGAAATGGTTAAAGTTCCAGATGTTGCTGTATAGTCTGCTCCTGCTGTTGCAGTTCCATTAGATGTCGTGTAATCAACAGTTACATCTTTATCTGAGACTTCATTTAAAGAAACTGTTAAAACTGCATTACCTGAGCTCTCATTAGATGTAGTTACATCTCCTATTGAAATTTTTGTTGAGCCTACATTTTGATACCAAGCGATAGTGTCATCATTAAAAGATGATGAAACAATATCTAAATCTCCATCGCCATCGAGATCTGCGAAATCCACTCCAGTTGCTAAGTCTGCATTAGTGCTAACAACTGATTTTGTCCATGTCGGATTTATTGCTCCATCATTTAGAAACAAAGCAATAGTATCGTCATACATAGAGGCAGTAATGATATCTAAATCGCCATCAAAATCGATATCACCAACTCTGACATCTTCAGCTCCGTCAACATTTGTAGCTATGTCAACAGCTGTCCAAGTCGGATTTGCAGCTCCATCGTTTTCATACCAAGCAACAGTATCATCATCCATCGATACAGAAACAATATCTAAATCACCGTCATTATCTAAATCTGCCAAGTCAATACTTTCTGCTCCGTCAGCACTTGTTGCAATATCTGCGGATGTAAATGTAGGATTATCTGCTCCATTATTTTCATACCATGCGATTGTATTATCTATACCGGAAGCAGAGACAATATCTAAATCTCCATCTCCATCCATATCTGCAATCTTTACATCTTGTGCTCCATCTGCACTCGTAGCAATATCAGTTGCTGACCAAGATGGATCTGCAGCTCCATCATTCTCATACCAGGCAATTGTATCGTCATATTGAGATGCAGAGACAATATCTAAATCTCCATCTCCATCAAGGTCTGCTACAAAAAGATGATGCGCAAAATCAGCACTTGTAGCTATATTTGCTGCTGTAAATGATGGATTCGCTGCTCCATTATTTTCATACCAGGCGATTGTGTCATCTAGAGATGAAGCAGAGACAATATCTAAGTCTCCATCTCCATCCATGTCTGCAACATGTATGGCAGATGCGCCATCAGCACTGGTCGCTATATCGGCAGCTGTAAATGTTGGGTTAGCTGCTCCATTATTTTCATACCAGGCAATCGTGTCATCATTAACAGAGGCGGAAACTATATCTAAATCCCCGTCTCCATCTAAATCTGCAATAAAAACATCATGTGCCCCATCTGCACTAGTGGCTATATCAGTATGAAGGAATCCAACAGTATCGTTAGCAGCTATAGAAAGGATTCCTGAGGAATCATTTATTGTCGCGTTTTCTGCGCTTGAAAGAGTGACTATTAAATCTTCTTTATTTTCAGGATATGGATCTTCTTTAATTGGAATATTTATTGAAGCTGTTGTCTCTCCAGCATTAAAAGTAATTGTTCCACTTGTAGAGGTATAGTCTTGTCCACTTTGAGCGATTATATTACCAGAAGTATTGATTGAAGTTCCTTGGTTTTCATACCAAGCGATAGTGTCATCATTTTCTGAAGCCGAGATAATATCCATATCGCCATCTCTATCCATATCAGCAACGAAGACACTCCTTGCCCCCTGAACATCGGTAGCAATATCAATTCCAGTCCAATTAGGATTAGCAGCTCCATCATTTTCATACCAAGCAATAGTTCCGGAATATTCGGCAGATACAATATCAATGTCACCATCACGATCTAAATCGGATAAAAATACATCATGTGCACCACTTGCACTAGTAGTTATATCAATAGCAGTAAATACAGGATCTGCTGCTCCATCATTTTCATACCAGGCAATTGTGGAATCAAGATAAGAGGCGGAAACAATATCCAAATCACCATCCCCATCCAAATCTGCTACGTGTACATCCTCTGCATGATCAGCATTTGAAGCAATAACTCTTGTAGTAAATGTTGGATCTGCTGCTCCATTATTTTCATGCCATCTAATAGTGTCATCGTTTTCGGATGCAGAAACAATATCTAAATCTCCATCTCCATCTATATCTGCAGCATGTACATCATGAGCACCGTCAAGTCCAGTTGCTATATTTGAATTCGAGAAAGATGGATTAGATGCACCATCATTCTCAAACCAAACAACGGAATCTCCTATTTGATATGCAGCGATGACATCTAAATCCCCATCTCCATCTATATCAGCAAGAAAAACATCTCTCTCATCATTACCATTTCCTACTGAATTTGTACTCCAACTTGGATTTACAGCTCCATCATTCTTATGCCACTGAATACTTCCCTGATAAGCAGCGGAAACAATATCCAAATCTCCATCGCCATCTATATCTCCAATATGAACGTCGTACGCACCATTAGCGCTTGTATATATATCAGCTGAAGTCCACGAAGGATTTACGGCACCATCATTCTCATACCAAGCTATTGTGTCATCAAATTTAGAGGCGGAAACAATATCCAAATCACCATCGCTATCAATATCAGCGACATGAACATCTAATGCTCCATCTGCAGTAGAAGTTATTATATTTTTAGTGAAGCTTATAACATCATTTGATGTGGAGTAATTTACCGTTACGGTTTTACCTGATGCAGCAGATAAAGTTGCCGTTAATGTGCCATTTCCACTCTCACTATTAGTAGTTGCATCATTAATAGAAATTGATGGCGCATCATCATTATCATTTATCGTTAGAACTCCAGTTGCATCTTCAAAAGTTCCATTATTTGCATTAGATAAATTTAAATTTAAGGTCTCATTATTTTCATCTAATGAGTCATCTAAAACCGCAACTTTTATTTCTCCTGATGTTTCTCCTGCTGCAATAGTTAAAGTTCCTGAACTTGCCGTATAATCTGATCCAGCTATTGCAGTTCCATCAGAGGTTGAATAATCAAACAAGACATCAACCGTTGTCGCTTCTGAAAGACTTACTGCAAAAATTACATCACCATTTATTTCATTTGTAATTACATCAACTATTGATATCGTAGGGATAAGCGGCTTTATAGGTTCTTTATCAATAATTATTAGTGTTTCATCACTTGAAAACTCTACCGATTCTTCGAATGATATTTCTATCGAACTTGAGGAAAAATAAGTTTCAGAGAAAAAACCAGTATTCGGATTAAATACTAAGTTGTAATAATTTCTTTCTGAATACGAAAAATCTATATCTCTATCAAATGATAGATTTTCATCCTTTGAATAAAATAAATCGGATTCGTCGCTGCTAATAAATAAAGTTTCTTTATTAGATAAATCTAATGATTCGGAAATAGAGAGATCAAGATCAAGATCATAAATAATTGTTTGTGTGTAATATCCTGTAATGGCGTTATATGAGAAATTCTCGAAGATAGTATCGCTATATGAAAAATCTATATCTCTTTCAAAAGAAAGTGAGGATTGAGAGTTGAATAGAATATTTGTAAAACTCTGGTCTCCAGTAAGACTCTGATCTCCAGTAAGACTTTGATCTCCAGTAAGACTTTGATCTCCAGTAAGAGGATCCTGAGTTGGTTGTGAAAAAAATATGGTTGTATCTGAATCTATATCAAGAGATTCTGAATAATCTAAATTTATATCTAAAGTTGAAAAATTTGTATCAGAAAATGACCCATTAAAAGGAGAATAATAGGATTGATTAAATTCTATTAATTCAAAATCAAAGTCTAACGAAGATGAATATTTAGTATCAAAACTTGAGTCAATAAAAACTGTTCCTTCACTATCAAAAATATTTAAATTTTCATCATCTTTTTTATTTTTTTCTATATTTTTTTCGTTGTTATTATTCCAGGGCAAAACATTCTGCAACCTTTCAAGGAAGCCAGGAGAGGAATTAGATGATTTTCCTGCTGAATCTGTTATGTAAACTCCTAAATAAAGATCTATATATCTATATTATTTTATTAATTTTTCCTTAACTGAATTAGAAGATACTAAAGAAAACTTACAAAACTTTATCATTTAGTTCTATTATTTTAATTTTTGATACCTTTTAATGAATCAAATGCTTTATCAATTGCATCAGTTAAAAGACTTATAACTGGCTTATCTCTAACTTTAAGATTTACTGAAACGCTTTGACCAGATCTTATTTTATATGTATTCCCATTTTTAATTAAATACTGCTTGGAAAGATTTATATAAGCTGGAAATCTTGGCTCTGGATTTTGATAATCAGAAGGTAAAACTTCATCTCCAACAAATTTCAAATTTCCTTTGATTGAACCAAATTGAGTAAAAGGATATGCATCTATCCTAATGTCTGCTTCCATTTTATTTTTTACAAATCCAATATCATTATTTGATAGGAAAACCTTAGCTTCAACATCCCCATCAGGAACTATATTCATTAAATTCTCGCCCAAGGTAGAAGCATAACCTATGCTTTGAGGTATTAAATTAAATACTTTACCTTTAACAGGAGATAAGATAATTGTCTTATTTTTATCAAAATTAATTTCTTTTATTTTAGCTTTAATTTGTTTAACTTCAAAATTCACTTCATTTACTTTCTTCTCCTGTTGCAAATATTGAATCATTTGTATCCCACCAATTTCAGCTAAAGCAGAGACTTCTTTTAAAATGTTTTCCTCTATTTTTTTAGACATTATTAATTCTTCAAGTTTTGCTTTTAAGCTTTCTTCCCTAGCAAATAAAACGTTTGAATCAAATTCTATTAGTTTATCTCCCTTATTTACACTTTTACCTTCTGATATATTTATCTTGCTAATAATACCTGAGATAGGAGATTTAATTGGTCTTTCTGCGCCAACAGCTTGGAGTTCACCTCTTGCAATAACGACTTCATCTATTCGTGCAAAAAAGGCAAAAATCAGTCCAAACCCAAAACTACTTGCAATGGACCAAACAAGCATCTTGGTCCATTTTGGAGGTTGTTTATAAACCAGATCTTGTCCAGTTGAGTTTAAAAAATAATCATCAGAATTTAATTTTGAATCTTTACTCTTTTTTTCCATATTCTTATTTTCCTCTCTCTTCAAAAAGAGATTTATAACGACCCTTTAACGAAATAAGTTCATTATGGTTACCTTTCTCAACAACTGTTCCATTATTCAAAAAAAGAATTTGGTCAGACTTAACAAAATTACTCAATCTATGACTAATAAAAATCACTGTTTTTTTCTCAGAAATATTTAATAGATTTTTTAAAATAACTTTCTCAGAATTAACATCCAGAGAACTAGTGGCCTCATCCAATAATAATAATTTTGGATTTTGTAAGAACATTCTTGCCATCGCAATTCGTTGGCGTTGTCCTCCAGATAAATTTGATCCTCTTTCTCCCACCTCTGAGCTATAACCAGAAGATAATTTCTGAATAAAGTCATGAGCATCTGCTAATTTTGCAGCGTTAGATATCTCATTAAAGCTTGAATCAGGTTTAGCTAAAGCAATATTCTGTTGAACAGTTCCTTTAAATAAAATGCTATCCTGAGGAACTACTCCAATCTGTGACCTAAGAGAATAAAGATTTACTTTAGAGATATCAAAATCATCAATCCTTATAGTTCCTTCTGTAGGGATTAAGATTTGATTTATCATTTTTAATAAAGTACTCTTGCCAGAACCGCTCTCGCCGGCAATACCTACGAAACTTCCAGGTTTAATTTCAAAATTGATATTTTTTAATATTAAAGGACTTGAGTCTGAAAACCTGAAATTTATATTATTAAATTCAATTTTTCCTTCTAGTGGAGGTATGGGAGGAAGATCTTTACCAATTATTTCTATCTCTTGAGGATTATCAATAATATCTGAAATCCTTTCTAGGGATAATGCTGTTTCCTGAAAGTTTTGCCACATTGTTGTCAACCTTAATATTGGTCCCGTTACATATCCAGATAAAATTCTAAATGCTATCAACTGCCCAATTGTTAATTTCCCTTGCAAGACCAAAACAGCTCCGGCCCAAATAACTAAAAGTCCTGATAATTGCGAGAGGAAATTACTTGCTGATCCAGAAATAGATCTTGTTACAGTATTTTTAAAACCAGCCTGCATTTGCTTTCCATATAATTGCGACCACTTCCATTCACTTGGGATTTCAATTCCTTGACCTTTTATTGTATCTAAGCTTGAAATTGTCTCTACCATATGACTTTGCAAATTTGCATTAGCTATATTTTTCTCTCTGATTTGACGACGAATAATTGGAGATATCGAAAAGGTTAACAATATAAAAAAGGGAATTACAGCGAGTGCTACAAAGGTAAGTTGTATTGAGTAAATCATCATTACTGCAATATAAATAAAAGAAAAAACAACATCTAAAACAAGCGTAAGCGCAGTACCTGTAAGAAATTCTCTAATTTTTTCTAATTCACTTAATCTGCTACTAGTTTCTCCTACTGTTCTCTTTGAAAAATAATTAGATGGTAGTCTTAATAAATGATTTATTATTTTTCCACCAAGAGAAAGATCTATCCTATTAGTTGTATCTGAAAACAAATATGTTCTTAATGAAGACAAAAGTGCCTGAACAAGAGCCATAGAAATCAATAAAGTACCTAGCACATTAAGACTTGAAATATTTCCTTGATTTATTACTGCATCAATTATTTGTTGAATCAAAAGCGGATTAAAAAGTGCCAATAATTGAACAAAGAAGCTAGCTAAAACTACTTGAATTAAGGTTACTTTATGCTTTTTAATTGATGGGATAAACCAAGAAAATCCAAACCTATTTTTTGGAGAGGATGGTGTCTTTTCAAGGAAAAGAAACTTTAAATCATTTTTATTAATAATATTTTCTAATTGATTAATTTCTATCCAGTATGGTTTTTGTGAAGTGTCTCCAACATAAAATTGATTATTTTTATATTCCCAAAGAATTGAAGGCTTATCTTCAAAAATAAATACAGCTGGAAGGGGTATTCTTTTTATTAAACTTTTAGAATCTGGTTTTAAAGGGGTTGTTCGTAAACCAAGAAAGTTTATTAAAGCAGCTAATTTAGATAGATTTATTTTATCTTGATCCGAAAATTTATTTTGATCATCAATTATTCTTTTCAAGATATCTTTTTTAAAAGGCAAATCAAAAAATCTTGCTAACATCCTCAGACAGGCTAAAACACATTGGTTATTTCCAGTTCCATTAAAGTTTGGAAAGTTATCTTGTTCTCCAATACTTCCAAACATATCTGCCAGGGCATCTCTTGTATTAGATAATTCATCATGTCTAATATTATTTACAATTTGATTAGGATTAGGTTCGAAAGATAACTTTTTTTTGCCTGAAAAGATAGAAAGTTTGGATATATCAATCATTCTTGCGGGCAATCCTCCTATAACTTCAAATAATTCAGTATCTTTTATAAAATCGCCTTCATTGTAATTCTTGATGTTATTAGATGAGATAAACATACTTTTGGATTTATTCTTTAGACTATGCTTGCCAGGATAAAATAAGTTAACTTGAATATTTTTATTTTTATTAAAATTTTCTAGATTCTGAATTAGATCCTTATTTTGTATCTTTAATTGATCTTCTAGTTTAATCAAAATTTTTAAATACTCATATTTACTAATATCAGAGAAATAAGTAAATTTTTGGTGATCATTTTTCAAATAATTCAAAAAATCATCTTTCAAAATAAACCTTGCTTCTAAATAAGTTGAAGCCTTAATAGCAACTTCATTTGTTCCACAGAGTATTTGTTCAGCTCCAACAATATCACCAGTTTTAAATCTCTCTATAGTAGATATATCATTATTTTTATCTTTATAAATTGATCTTAATTCGCCTTTATTAATGAGTAAAATACCATTAGGTATTTGATTAAAGTCACAAAACACTTGACCAATTGAAAATAAAATTTTCTCAGATTTAGCTAAGAATAATTTTTTTAGTTCTTCTTGTATTTCATCAATCTTTTTCATATAAAATTTTTAATTTTTATATAAATTAAATTTAATTCCATCCCAGCAATAAATATTATTTTTTTCAATTATGTAATTTTGACAATTAACATTAGATATTATTTCATTAAATTGAACTTCAGAATTCTCTTTTAGATCTTCGATAACTTCTTCTTT
>QCUP01000038.1 GCA_003208885.1 Prochlorococcus sp. AG-679-K21
AAAGGTAAATGGCAAAGCGAATTATTAAAGTTTGGTTTTAATTCAACACTTATAAATTCAATGGTTAGTAAAAAACTACTAATAAAGACTAAAAGAAAAAAAATAGTAAATGCCAAATTAAGTTCTTTTAAAAATGATTGTATTGAATTAAAAAGACCAAAACTTACTCAGGAACAAGAAAAAGTATATAGGGAAATGCAAGAGATGAAACCTGGAGATGTCTGTTTGCTATGGGGAGAAACAGGTTCAGGTAAAACAGAAGTTTATATGAGACTGGCTGAAGACCACCTTCTAAATAAAAAGAGCTGTCTAATAATGGCTCCAGAAATTGGATTGATTCCTCAACTCATTGATAGATTTAGTAAAAGATTTCAAAGTCAGGTTTTTGAGTATCACAGTAATTGTTCTTCGAGGCATAGAACTTTAGTTTGGAAAAAGATAATAGATGAAGATGAACCTCTCATAGTTATTGGAACAAGATCTGCTGTATTCCTTCCTATTCAAAATTTAGGCTTAATAATTATGGATGAAGAACATGACGTTTCATATAAGCAAGACAGCCCTATGCCTTCTTATGATGCAAGAGATGTTGCTCTTGAAAGAGTAAAAAGAAATCCAGCAAAGCTAGTTTTTGGAAGTGCAACTCCTTCAATGAGGTCTTGGAAAAGGGTTGTTTTTGAAAAAAAGTTAAGGTTGCTGAGAATGAAAGAAAGAATATCTCGTACTGCAATACCGGAAATTAAAATAATTGATATGCGTTGTGAATTTAAAAAGGGAAATACTAAAATTTTTTGTAGCGAATTATTAGAATTAATTTCTAAGCTCAAAGAGAATCAGGAACAAGCAATAATTTTGATTCCTAGAAGAGGTTATAACGGTTTTCTGAGTTGTAGGAATTGTGGATTTATAATAAATTGTCCTAATTGTGATGTACCTTTATCTGTTCATGTAGGTTCAAAAGGTAAAAAGTGGCTTAGTTGTCACTGGTGTGATCATAAAGCAAAACTTATTAACACTTGTCCAGATTGTAAATCAAATGCCTTTAAGCCTTTTGGAATAGGGACTCAAAGAGTCATTGAGTTCTTGAATAATGAATTTCCCGAATTAAGGGTACTTCGTTTTGATAGAGATAGTACCTCAGGTAAAGATGGGCATAGAAATATTCTTTCAAATTTTTCTAATGGAAATGCAGATATTCTTGTAGGGACTCAAATGTTAGCAAAAGGTATTGATATCCCCAATGTTACTCTTTCAGTTGTTATCGCCGCAGATGGACTACTTCACCGCCCAGATATTTCTGCAGAAGAAAAATCATTACAATTATTTCTACAATTAGCAGGCAGATCAGGTAGAGCTAAGAAATCAGGAAAGGTTATTTTTCAAACATATAAACCAAGTCATCCTGTGCTCTCATATCTCAAAAATCGAAATTACGAGGGATTTTTATCTGAAAGCTCAAAATTAAGAAAAGATGCAAACCTATTTCCTTTTTGTAAGGTATGCCTTTTAAAAGTCTCTGGGGAGAACTTCGAACATACTGAAATGACTGCGGCTAAGTTAGCGAAATATTTGATAAGTTTTTGTAAAGATAATAAGTGGACGGTAATTGGTCCCGCTCCAAGTTTAATTGCAAAAGTTGGTAATAAATTTAGGTGGCAAATATTAATACATGGCCCAGAGAATTCGGAACTCCCTTTGCCTGATAGGTCTAATCTTTGGCAAAAAATTCCTAAAAATGTGTTTTTATCAATTGATCTGAATCCGGTAGAGTTATAGCTAATTAGATGGAAGTTCTGTAAAATTAGATCCTATTTTGTATCTATAAAACCTTATAAGATAAGCAATTATTATTAACAATAAAATAAGTAAAAATCCTAATATTAATTTGTTCCAATTCCAAAATGAGAACTCCAGATTATTTAATTTTCCAGGGATTAATTGCCACTTTATAAAATTCTTAGATACTTCTACATTAGGATTTTCTAGATCTCTAATGCTAACTTTATTTGGGTTAATGATATTGAGAGTTAGTTCTAAATCTTCTACATAATCGAGATTTTGAAGATCAAAATCTATCCTGAAGTTATATTTCTTTAAAAAGAAAAAATTTTTTTCAATACTATTAATTTTTAGATCAGTTGACTCACCAAAGACTTCTCCAGCTGTTTTTTGTATTTTATAAAGAGTTTCTTGAGCAGTTTCCATACTTAGATTTTTATTTTTAAAGGAAAAATTCAATTCTCCTTTTGATATTTCTCCATCAGGAAAAATTTCTTTAATTTTCTTTTCGAAATTTATTTGCCAAGGAAATTTTTTAATATATTTGCTTTCAATTTCGAAATTATTATTAATTGAGTCAATCTCACTAATATCTAGAGTGTCTTCAACTTTAACGCACCCGCTTAACAGTGGAATTAGTAATAATAATAATAGAGAAATTATAAATATAAATCCTTTCTGAAATGGCTTTGTTTGACCAGTCGGAATATTTGATGTATCTATAAATTTTTTTTCCTTTTTCTTCTGATTATTTTGTTTTAGAGAAGAAAGAGATGTTTTGTTTAAGGCGGGATTACTTTCAATAGTAATATTCCAATTCTCAGGTTTTTTAATTTCAGGAGAATCGATAATTTCAATTAAATACTTTGCATTTTCTCGCACTTTATAATCACGAGATTTTAAAAGTTCTTTGCAAAATATTTTTGCCTCTCCCTTTTTATTAATGCCCGATAAGGCGGTTATTATTATGGTTCGTAAATTAACTCCTTCTTTACTAGAGGGAGGGTAAGATTTGATTATTGGGTATAAATATTCAACACAGATATTATATTCACCTTTAATAAGAGCTAACTCTGCCTTTTCAACAACTTGCTTGTATGAATCCATTCTCAAGCATTAATCATTGTTCCAATACCTGAATTTGTAAAAATTTCTAGAAGTAATGAATGTTCAATCCTACCATCAATTATATGGGCAGCTTTTACTCCTTGAGCTAGGGCTCTAATACAACATTCCGTTTTTGGTAGCATGCCATTAGAAACAATATTTTCTTCAATAAATTTTCTGGCCTCTTTTAGATTGATTTGTTTTGCGAGACTATTTGGGTTATCTCTTTCTTTTAGTATCCCAGGAGTATCAGTTAAAAGAATAAGTTTTTCTGCATTTATTGCAGCAGCAACTTCACCTGCTACGAAATCAGCATTGATGTTATGAGAAACGCCGTCTGCTGTAGAACCAATACTTGAAATAACAGGAATATATCCTTTTGCAATAAGAGGGTGTAACAACTCAGGGTTGATTTGTGTGACCTCTCCAACTAATCCATGACTTCCATCTCCCAATTCTCTTGACTGAATTAAGTTACCATCGAGTCCTGAAATGCCTACAGCTAATGAGCCTGTTTTGTTGATTCCCCTAACAATCTGTTTATTTACTCTTCCCATTAGGACCATCTCAACTATTTCCATTGTTTTCTCATCGGTAACTCTTAAACCACTTTCAAATTTTGGAGATATTTCTAATTTGTTTAGCCAACGATTAATTTCGGGACCACCCCCATGTATAACTACTGGGCATACACCAACACTTGATAAAAGAGCAATATCTCTGAAGAAAGCTTTTTTTAATCTTTCATCCTCCATAATGGAACCGCCATACTTAACAACAATTTTTCTACCTGAAAAACTTTGTATGTATGGAAGTGCCTCGCTTAATATTGATACTCTTAGGGAATCATCCATCATAAAAAAATATTGTACTTTGATTTAATTAAGAAATTGAACTTTCATAAATGTATTCCAATATTCAATAAAAGAAAATCAAATCGAATTCCTTTTTATTATCGTTGATAATAAATTCTGATTCAAGACCTTTGACGAAAAACCTATTTAATCTCTCTTGTTTTTCAATCCATTGTTCAAAGGGGACATCATTGATTTCAAAATGCATCTTAAAGCCATTCTTTTCTTCTTTTGTAATTTCTTCAATCTCTTTAAGTTGGGGAGGATTATCTTCATTCCATAAATTTAATGCCTCTAATGAAGATTCAAGATGCGCTTTTATTCCATACCTCCATCTGGTTACATCCCTAACTAATTCGGTTAATTCTTTGGGTCTGTTAAATCTATTAGCCTTGAAATCATTTCTATTTACTAATTTAACTGGAGGTATTTCAGAAGTTTTTAAACCAAGTCCAATTAGTAAAATAGGGACTCCATAAAAGAAAGTAGGCACGCTTAGATTTACTGAATCAGTAAAATAAGCTGTCATTCCAATAAAAGCTAAAACACCTCCTGCGACTGTTATTATGTTGGCAGGAGATAGGTATTTCTTCATTTTGTTTTATTAGAAAAGTTATTGAATATTATGCAAGATCATAATTCTACAAATCAAGAAGATTTAATTTTTAAACTTGATCAAGATAGAGCATGGTTGTTGGAGAATCTTGATAAAGGTAAATGGTCAGAGATTAGGAGTGAACTAGCTGATCTTGAAAGAAAAATAAGCAAACTCATTATACGCGTTCAAGAATCAAATATTGATACTTGATTTTAAAAGGGTATTTCGTCAACCTCAGGTACTAAAGGAGAAGTGTTCCATTGTGAATTTTCGATATTTCCCGATTTTTCTTCAGAAGAATTGCTATTGTTGCTATTAGAAATGTTAGTTTCTTTTTTCTCTGAGGTTATTTGTCCTCCTGGACTTATATTATGAATTCTAGAAGCTGTCAGTTCAGGCTGTTTTTCTTTAGTACCATCTTTTCTGGTTACTGAATTCATTCTTAGACGTCCCTCAATAACTATGCTTTGACCTTCTTTTAATTTTCCTACCATTTCTTGTGCAACATTGCCCCAACCTAAAACTTTTAATTCTCTAGATGGATCTTCATCTCGTAATCCTTTGAAATTAACTGTCATTTCAGCAATGGGCGTTTTATTCTCTTTGGTATATCTCATTTGAGGAGCGCTATTTATTACTGCTTGAATTAAACAATGATTCATTAACTTTCTATCTAATTAAAGACATATTGATGCAAAATTCAGGAAATTGCCACGAAAATGTTTGGATCCTTTCAGGAACTTCAGATGGACCAGTCATAGTTAACAAACTACTAAAACTAAATTATGTAGTATTTGTAAGTGTTGTTACGTATAAAGCAAGTAGGTCTTACTCTGAAAATTCAAAGTTACACATCATTACAGGAAAATTAAATGATTCAATTGAAATAATCAATTTTATTGAAAAAAATAAAATTAATTACGTAATAGATGCAACTCATCCATTTGCTCTAATTATTTCTCAAAATCTAAATGAAGCATGTAAAAAAATCAAAAAGCCTCTTTTGGCTTTTGAAAGGAAATCGGAGATAAAACCGTTTAAAAACTTAAACTACATAAATGGTTTAAAACAAATAAAAAATGAAGTTTTGGTAGATAAAAATATTCTTTTAGCGATAGGCTCTAGATTACTAAATGAGACGGCAAGTTATTATTTAAAATGCGGTGCAAATGTATTTACAAGAGTAATTCCAACATATGAAAGTATATCTAAAGCTTTTTCCTCATGCATAATAAACTCAAATATAGCAATACTTGAACCTAGTAAAAACAAAAGTTATATTTTAGAAAAAAAACTTTGTGATCATTGGAAAATAGATTATATACTTTGTAGAGATTCTGGAAGTTATGCCCAATTGAATTGGGAGAAAATAGTTTATGAAAGTGATATAAAGTTATTTTTAGTTAAAAGGCCAAAACTAAAATTTAAAAAGTCACTCATATTTTTTGATTATGATGAGTTGATAAACCAACTAACTGGAAAATTTAGCACTTTAGGTTGAAGTAAGTTTTTACTTTTATTAGCAACTGAATATGATAAAAAAGCACTTTTTTTACTCTCGAAAAAATAGCTAGTAGCATGTGTCTTCGTAAAGATATTATTTCCATTTATGAATGGAAATGAAAAATTCAGGAGGTTAATTAGGTTGGAATTACCATAAAAAGTAAAACAGAATTGAAAAATGCTTTGGTAGTTTTATTACAAAGGCAGTTATCTTATGATGTTTTAAATTATTTATAAAAAGTTTAATTCTGAAAAAAAATATTTATTGGGTAAATAAAGTTTTCTCAAAACAAATGTTCTTGTAATAACTTTTGAAGATTTATATTAGATCTAGAACCTAGTTGAGTAATTATATGACCAGCGCATATTGAGCCTATTTCTCCGCACTTCTTTATCGAATAGTTATTAATTAATCCATGAATAAATCCACCAGCATAAAGATCTCCTGCGCCTGTTGTATCAATAATTTTTCCTAATAGTTTAGGTTTTATTTCTTCGGACTTACCTTTATTGATAACTAAAGAACCTTTACTTCCTAAAGTAATTATTACTAATTGACATATTGAAGAAATAGATTCTTGGCAGCTTTTTAAATCATTTTCTTGAAATAGACTCAATACTTCAGATTCATTACAAAAAACTATATCTATATAGTTATCAATTAAGTTTAAGAAACTTTCTCGATGCCTTTCTACACAAAAAGAGTCTGATAATGAAAGTATTATTTTTGTATCTGATTCTTTGGCAATCTTTGCAGCTTGAAGAAAGGCCTTTTTTGCTAAATCACTATCCCATAAGTACCCTTCCAAGTATAAATATTTGCTATTTTTTATTAAATTATAATTCACATCTTTAGGCTCAAACTCAATAGAAGCTCCCAAATATGTGCACATTGTTCTTTGAGCATCTGGAGTTATGAAAATTATTGAATGTGCACTTGAGGGGCCTTTATTTATTGGCGGTGTGTTAAAAATAGTATTGCTTTTTTTTATATCAGTAGAGAAGAAGTTTCCAAAATTATCATTCTTTACTCTTCCAATAAATTGAACATTATTCTTTAATTCAGCCAAGCATACGACAGTGTTGGCGGACGAACCACCTGATATTTTTTTAATTACTTTGCAATTTTTTAATAAAGCTTCAGATTCATTTAAGTTGATGAGATTCATAGATCCCTTTTTAAGGGTATTTATCTCTAAAAATTTATCTTCCACATTTACAATAATGTCGACTATGGCATTTCCTAACCCAACAAGGTCGATATCTTTTTTTAAATCAAAATATCTGTATTTTTCTTCCATTAATATTATATTTCTTGATTATCTTAGAAGAGCTCTTTTAGGACCATGAATTGGATCTTCAATTACTATGGTTTGATCTCTGTTTGCTCCTAATGAGACAATCGCAATTGGCACCTCCATTAATTCAGCAAGAAATCTGAGGTAATTCATAGCATTTTCAGGCAGATCAGATAGTGTTCTGCAATTAGCCGTCGAGCATTGCCATCCTTTTAATTTTTTAAAAATTGGCTTACATTTTTTTAGGTCATCAGAATTAGTGGGGAAATAATCTATTTCTTTGCCATCTAATTCATATGCAACACAGACTTGAATTTCATCTAACTCATCTAAGACATCTAATTTTGTCACTGCCAAACAGTCAAGACCATTTACATAAACAGCATATTTGCCAATAATTCCATCAAACCAACCACATCTTCTTCTTCTTCCAGTTGTAGTTCCAAACTCACTCCCTCTATCACATAGTTGATCGTTAATACTTCCTTGTAATTCTGTTGGGAATGGCCCCTCTCCAACTCTCGTAGTGTATGCCTTCGCTACCCCTATCACCCTATCTATTAAGGTTGGTCCAACTCCAGCACCAATACAAGCACCTCCTGATATCGGATTTGATGAGGTTACATAAGGATATGTTCCATGATCCAAGTCAAGTAACGTACCCTGTGCTCCTTCAAAAAGAATATTTTTTTTATTTTTTGCAGCTGCATGAATAGTTCTTGTACAGTCAACTACATGCTTTGATAGTCTCTGTCCATAATCAAGATATTCCTCAATTATTTCATCTTTATTAAGAGGAGAAATGCCATATATTTTTTCTAGAAGTCCATTTTTTTCTTTCAGCGGAATCTCAATAACATCTCTTAATCTATCTTCATTAAGCAAATCTCTTATCCTTATGCCATTTCTTTGTGATTTATCAGCATATGTCGGGCCAATACCTCTCCCTGTTGTTCCGATTTTATTTGAACCTCTATCAGCTTCCATTGCTTCATCTAATAAACGATGGTAAGGCATGGTGACATGTGAGGTTGATGAGATTTTTAATCCTGAAATATTTATTCCATTCTCAATCAACATATCTATTTCTTTGAGCAATATTTTTGGATCTACAACTGTTCCTGATCCAATTAAACAGATTGTTTCTCCATAAAGTATTCCAGATGGAATTAAATGTAATTTTAAAACCTTATCATCGACAACTATAGTATGTCCGGCATTTACACCACCTTGATAACGAACAACAACATCGGCCGAACGACTTAATAAATCGGTTATTTTACCTTTTCCTTCGTCACCCCATTGGGCTCCGATAACAACAACATTAGCCAATTTTAGAAGAGCATTATTTTTGTACGAATATATAATATATTCAAAATTACTGAATAACTTTAAAAAAGTAAATCATTTGTATTAACTTTCTCTGAGAACCATTTTTTCGGCAAGAGTGAATTCTTTGGTTAAACGCTCTTTAAGTTTATCTGGTAAGGGCCTAGTTGCAAAGTTTTTGTAATGACCTGCCATGGCATTTAACGCTGTCTGCATTGTTGTAAATGATTGAGTTTTATTAACCATGCCTCTATTTCTATATCTGGAAATATAGTCAGTTATTAGAGCAAGTGATTCATCTCTAACCTCATCCTTATCAGGAGAATCTTTTGGAGTTTCAACTGCAATTTGTAGGGTTTTAATAACTGATATTGTGTCTTTAGCATAATCACCGGACATAGAAGTCTTTGCTGCATATGATGGAGAAT
>QCUP01000039.1 GCA_003208885.1 Prochlorococcus sp. AG-679-K21
TTTGACTCTCTCTTTATCTGCAGGAGCTATTGCTGCTCCTTGTGTTTTTCCTGCATCAGACAAAACAGTTCCCCAAGGGTCTATAACCATGGCATGTCCATGACTTTGTCTTCTCCCATAGTGAATTCCTGTTTGAGCAGGTGCTACAACATAAGCTGTATTTTCTATCGCTCTTGCTTGAAGTAAAATTTGCCAATGATCTTTTCCAGTAAAAGCTGTAAATGCAGCAGGAATAAATATAAGTTCTGCACCTTTCAAAGAGAGGTGTCTATAAAGTTCAGGAAACCTAACATCGTAACAAATAGATAAACCTATCTTGCAAAGGCCTGGCACATCTATAACTGGAGGATGTTCCTTCCCAGACAAAATAGTTGATGATTCTTTGTATAAATTACCATCAGGCAAATCAACATCAAAAAGATGGATTTTGTCATATTTTGCCAGAACTTGTCCATCTTTCCCAAACAGAGCTGATCTATTGAAAGTATGACGATCATCTCCCGCGGGGACTGGATAACCTCCTCCTAAGAGATAAACTTGATATCTCTGGGACATTGTTTTTAGGAAATTAGTACACTTTGTTGATAATTCATTAGCCATTCTAAGTTTTTCATTATCTTCACCTAAGAACGCAAAATTCTCTGGCAATCCTATTAGCTCTGAACCCCTTCTAGAGGCTAATTCAATCTGCTCCTCAGCCTCAGCAAAATTTGCATCAACATTAGAAGTACTAGTAATTTGTAAAGCTGCAACTAAAAAATCAGTCAAGATTTCACTCCTAAAAAATAAATTCGCGAATTATGAGGCACGAATTACACCTCTCTCGACTTGAGTAGGAACAATATCTAAACAATCTAGTTCAGAACAACACTTAAAATCGTTTTCATAATCACCAAGACTTGTCAATCTTTTGCCGTGAGTTGCTGTCTTTAAACATTTTAGGATATCATTTTTCCAAGAATTCCAAAGAGATAATGAAGCTTGCAATTCATCATTAGAAATATTCACTTCAGAGTGAAAGTTTTCTTTAATATATGTAGCTAATCCACCTGCTGCTAAAGAATCCTCTAGTGAATAAGAGCCCTCCCATCCACTACCTAAGATAAGAACGTTTTTCTTATTTAAAGATATTATCCTCTCAGCAACTGCTTTTCTATTTGGAAGAGCCATTGCAAACAAATATTCTACATTTTGAACTTTTTTCAGTGATTTAGTACCATTTGTCGTACTCATAAATAGTCTTTTACCTTGAACAGTCTCTTTTGTTACAGCTAATGGGGAGTTACCTAAATCAAAACCATCAATTGTTTTCCCACCTCTTTCAGCAAGCATTATTCTTTTATCAGCATCCCACTTTCTCGCTGTATCCTTTAATAAACCTAAATCAGAAAAAACTTGAATTGAATCAGCCCCGTTCTTCAATGCCCAAGAAATTGTTGTTGTAGCTCTTAAAACATCAATAACAACAGCAATATCAGAATCCGTTTGTGGAACATCATCTGCAACATGGTAATAAGAAAGATTAATAATAAATCGCCATTCTGAGATTATTATAGAAAACAGTTACTTAACTTTTAATATTTTTTTTTAAAAACAAACTTATTGATATTATATACCTATGAAAAAATCTATAGAAATTAAACCAAATTATTAATTTGAATACTAATCATATCCGCACCATTAAAGGTGGAGGAAGTTTACAAGGGACAATAAAAGTACCTGGAGATAAGTCAATCTCGCATAGATCTTTGATAATAGGAAGTATTGCAGAAGGTGAAACAAATATTGAAGGGTTTTTATATTCTGAAGACCCACTTTCAACTGCTGATTGTCTTAGAAAATTGGGTGTGAATATTCCTAACATAAAAAGAAATAAGCCTATTACTATAAAAGGTCTAGGTATTGATGGATTTAAAGAACCTAAAGAAATTCTTGATTGCGGAAATTCAGGCACCACGATGAGGTTATTAATGGGTCTATTGGCAGGACAGGAAGGTTGTAATTTTATTTTAACTGGAGACAAATCTCTAAATGAAAGACCAATGGGGAGAGTTAGCAAGCCATTATCACTTATGGGGGGCAACATTAATGGTAGAAGAAATGGGACAAAAGCTCCTATTTCTATTACGGGTAATCAACTAAAGGGTTGTGTAATAGGAACTCCAGTAGCAAGTGCTCAAGTTAAATCTGCGATATTATTAGCAGGGTTAAAGGCATCTGGAACAACTTCAGTTATTGAGCCGGCATCCTCGAGAGATCATACTGAAAGAATGCTTAAAGCATTCGGGGCCGATATAAGTATTAGAGGAGAATTAGGAAGAAATATAGTAATAAAATCAGGACCTAATTTGAAAGGTCAAAATATATTGATCCCAGGAGACATCAGCTCGGCAGCTTTTTGGATGATTGCAGCATCAATAGTCCCAGAATCTGAAATTGTTATTAAAAATGTAGGACTTAATCCATCTCGAACAGGGATATTGAATGTGATGGATGAAATGGGATGTAACTATAAAATATTAGAAAAATCCACCATTGCAGGAGAACCCATAGGATCTATAAATGTAAAATATACAAGTAATTTAAAACCTTTTAAAGTTGAAGGAGATATTCTGCCAAAGCTAATAGATGAAATTCCAATACTTACAGTAGCAGCTTGTTTTTGTAGTGGAGTTTCAGAAATTAAAGATGCCAAAGAATTAAGAGTTAAAGAAACAGACCGATTAAAAGTTATGTCAACACAACTAAAAAAATTTGGTGCAAATATTTTAGAAAAGGAAGATGGTTTAATAATTAATGGTGAGTCTAAGTTCCATTCTGCCGAAGTTGACAGTGAAACTGATCATCGTGTATCAATGAGCCTCGCTATAGCTTCACTTTTAGCAAAAGGCTCTTCAAAGATTGCAAGAGCAGAGGCTTCTAGAGTTTCCTATCCAACTTTTTGGGACGATCTAGAAAAACTAATTAACTGATCCGAGAGAATACTTGTCAGAATTAAAAGAGGTCTTAACTAAGGATGGGAGCTTTACTCTAAGGAGTCTTTTTTTTCAAGAGAATTTTCATAGTCTTGAAGGAGCTTTAAAAGAAACTGAAACTAAATTCATAAATCCCTCCGATTTAAAAAGATTTAAGGATAAATCTCTGACCGTTTTAGATATCTGCTTCGGTCTAGGATACAATTCAGCTTCATTATTTAATAACCTAATTAGACAAAATTCTTATATAAATTGGTATGCTTTGGAAATTGATAAAAAGCCTCTAAAATATTCTCTTGGAAATAAATCATTTCAAAAACTATGGCATCCAAAAGTTTTAAAAATACTTAAAACATTATCAAAGAATTCTCAATATAAAGATCAATCTTTTGAATGTGAAATTTTATGGGGAGATGCCAGAGAAAAAATAAACAATATTCCTGCAAATATTAAATTCGATTTAATTTATTTAGATGGATTTTCCCCTCAAAAATGTCCTCAAGTTTGGTCAGTTGAATTTTTAGCAAAAGTAACTCAAAAACTTAATCCTAAGGGATATTTAATAACCTATTCTTGTTCAGCTGCGATAAGAAAAACATTAAAAGATCTTGGTTTGAACATTTTTAATATTAAGCCAAATTTAGTCTCAAAATATTTATGGAGTAACGGAACAATTGCTGTAAAAAGTATTGATAAAAAAGTTTTACAAAGTAATTTAAATTTCAAAAAATTATCTTTGATGGAAGAGGAACATTTATTGACTAAAGCAAGCCTCCCATACCGTGATCCTACTTTAAGTTCAAAGACAAAAGATATCATTCAAAAAAGAGTCCAAGAGCAATTGTTATCAAATCTCAATACTTCAAAAAAATGGAGAGATAAATGGGGAATGACGAAATAGAACTTAAACAGTAAAATTTAAATAAAATATTGAATAAATATGTTAACTGTTGCGATATTAGCTGCAGGTAAGGGTTCTAGGATGGCGAGTTCAGTGCCTAAAGTCTTACATAAATTATCTGGTAAAACTCTCCTTCAAAGAGTTATCAATTCTTGCAATGAATTAAAACCAGATAAAATATTTATCATCGTAGGTCACAAATCAAAGAAGGTTGAAGATTCGGTACCTAAAAATAAAAGCATTCAATTTATTGTTCAAAATCCTCAAAAAGGAACAGGGCATGCGATTCAAGTTCTTTCTCAGCAAGTAAAAAAACATGAAGGTACATTGATGGTTCTAAACGGGGATGTACCACTTATCAAAGCTGAAACTTTGAAAGACCTTATTAATTTTCATGAATCAAAAACCGCAGATGTTTCCTTAATAACTTCTAAGAAAAAAAATCCTCATGGCTATGGAAGAGTATTTACCGAAAATAATTTAATTGAAAGAATAGTCGAAGAAAAAGATTGTAGTAAAGATGAAAGTTCAAATTTATTGACGAATGCTGGAATTTACTGTTTTAGTTGGGAAAGTTTATCAAAGATAATAAATAACTTAAAATGTAACAATAATCAAAAAGAAATTTATCTAACTGACACTATCACCTTACTAAAATATTCATATAGTTTTGAAGTTGAAGATAATAGAGAACTTCAAGGAATTAATAACAGAGTTCAATTATCAGAATGCGAAGAAACAATTCAAACCTTAATTAAAGAGAAACATATGATTGGAGGAGTAACTTTTGTTAATCCAGCCAGTTGTACAATAAGTGAAGAGTCAATAATAGGATCAGATGTAATTATCGAAGCCAACACACATATAAGAGGAAACTCACAAATTTCTAATAATTGTAAAATTGGTCCAAATTCTTTCATAAAAGATACGATCGTTCATGATAGTTGCGAAATTATAAATTCAACTATTTTTAATTCCAAAATAATGGCCCATGTAAAAATTGGTCCTTACAGCCATATAAGACCTAATTGTGAAATTTCTTCTAACAGCAAAATTGGTAATTTTGTTGAGATAAAAAATAGTCAACTAGACGCGGAAGTTAAGATTAATCATCTAAGTTATATTGGTGATTCTAAAGTTGGTAAATATACCAATATAGGAGCAGGAACTATTACAGCAAATTTTGATGGCACCAAAAAATATCAAACTAATATTGGTAAAAACTCTAGTATTGGAGCCAATACAGTTTTAATAGCCCCTATTAATCTTGGCGACTCAGTAACTACTGGAGCCGGCTCAGTAATTACTAAAGATTCTCAAAATAATTCCTTAGCTATTGCGAGAAGCAAACAAGTAAATATTGAAAACTGGAAAAAGAACAAATCCTAAAATTAATCAATTAATTTAATAACTCTTTCAAGCTGCCAATAACGGCTACCTTTAACAAGGATGAAATCGCCCCTTTTTGTATATTTATTTATAGTTTCACCAACTTTATTTATCTCATTTAAGAATAAGAATTTAGTACTATTTTTTAAATAATCTGCATAATATATTTCATCATTTTTATTACAGATAAAAACACATTTTTTTATATTAGTTCTATTTATAAAATCAAAAATATCCTTATGATATTTTTTACTTTTATTGCCTAATTCATGCATACTACCAAAAATTAAAAAATGATTGTTTGGATTATCTAATAAATTATTAATACATGCTTTTACAGACTCAGGAGAAGCGTTATATGTTTCATCATATATAGTTGTCTTTATTGATTTCAAAATTTTATTCCTTCCATTTAAACTGACAAACTTAAATTTGTTAGTATTTTTGAATTTTATGCCTAACTCTTTTGCGACCGCGTACACAAATAAGAAATTAAATGCATTATGAAAACCTTGATAAGATATTTCAAAGAGCTTATCTTCTATAATTATCGAATTATTAGATCTATTAAAAAATCCTTGTAAATTACTTTTATTAATACTCTGAGCTTTTTGATTTCTATCTAATAGTTCTACTTTAATAATTCTTCCATTCCAATTTTTTTTTAAAGTTTCCTCTAAAAACAAATCATTTGCAGGAATAATTACAACGCCCTTTGGGTTTAAATGTTTAGTTATTTCGCATTTTGCATAAGTGATATTTTCTTTTGAGCCTAGTATTCCAATATGTGAGCTTCCAATATTTGTAATAACTGCGATATCAGGTTCAGAAAATTTGGACAAATTTTCAATCTGTCCAAGACCTCTCATTCCCATCTCGAGTATTATAGTTTTATCTTTTAAATCAGAATCAAGAATAGTCTTACCTACCCCAATTTCATTATTAAAATTTAACTGACTTAATTTGATTGTCCCTAATTGCTTTAAAACCTCTCCCATCATCTCTTTTGTAGTTGTTTTACCAACTGATCCTGTAATTCCTACAACAGGTATATCTAATTTTCTTCTTTTAAATAATGCTAATTTCTGAAAAGCTTCTAAAGTATCTGGAACGGTCCAAAAAGGTAAATTATTAGGTAATAAATTCTGCATCCCATCTTTAATTACAACTGCTTTTCCACCTTTTTTTATAACTTCATTAAGAAAATCATGTCCATCAAAATTTGTACCTTTTATGGCGATAAAAAGTTCACAATTTAATATAGTTCGACTGTCTAAACTTATATTTTTAAAAGTTTGAAATTGATTTGAAAGACCACATTTATTTTTTATATTACCCAAAATATTGTTAATATCAGGTACAGAAAAATCCATTAATGCTTAGATCACCTTTTTTTTAGAGAAGGATCAGCAGATTGCCCATAAGAAAACTTTTCAATTTCAGCGATATCGGGGGATGGAGCCTTAATACCACATACATCTTTATACATCGATTCATATTCTAATGCCGATCTCTGCCAACTAAATTCTTGACTCATAGCTCTGAGCTGTAATAATTTCCAACTATCTTTATGCCTGAATGCCTCCCAAGATCTTACTAGAGCAGTATAAAAGTCAATCGGTTCAAATCGATCAAAGCAAAAACCTGTTCCACTATTATTCTCTGGATCATGAGGCAAAACAGTATCAACCAAGCCTCCAACTCTTCTAACTATTGGAATTGATCCATACCTCATAGCAAGTAATTGACTGATGCCACAGGGTTCGAATCTGCTAGGCATTAAGAATGCATCAGATCCTCCATATATAAGCCTTGATAAAGAATCATCATAAGTAAGAAACACCGAGAATCTTCCAGGATAATCTAATGCTAATTGCCATAATCCAGATTCTAAGGATCTGTCTCCTGTTCCTAAAATAGCTATTTGAGAATCGGTATATGCGAGTAATCTTCTGGAAACTTGTAAAACCAAATCAACCCCTTTTTGGTCTACTAGTCTACTTACCATACCTAAAAGATATTTTTTACTATTGACCTCTAGTCCCATTTCTTTCTGAAGAATAATCTTATTTTCTGATCTTCTTTCTAAATTTTTTATATTGAATTGTGCAGGTAACACTTCATCTTTATCAGGATCCCATTCATTTAGGTCAATCCCATTTAGAATCCCTCTTAATTTTTCAGAAATATAATTCAATAACCCCTCAAGACTCTCTCCATACTCATGAGTTTTTATCTCATCAGCATATGTTGGAGAAACAGCATTAACCCTATCTGCATACAACATTGCAGCAGCCATTGTATGATCTCCATGCATATACCACGGACACCAGGTCATTTTTTCAAGCTTCCATCTCCACGGTCCTTGATATTTCAAATTATGTATAGTAAAAACAGTACTAACTTCAGGATCTTGATGCATCCATACGGGAATCATACCGGTATGCCAATCATGGCAATGCAAAACTTGGGGCTTCCAACAATTCCATGAAAATTCTGCAGTAGCACTGGCAAAAAATGTAAATCTCCAGTCCTCATCTTCTCCTCCGTATATTTGTCCCGAATCAAAAGTTGGATGTCCAACTAGGTAAATTATATAATTATGTATTGGATGTTTTGCTTCATATACAGAGAAATCATTTCCCATAGTATTAGATCTAAAGACTGGTTCTCTTGATACTTCTAGTAGGTTCCATAATTTGCCGTAGCCTGGAATTATAACTCTTACATCGTGACCAAGTTTTATCAATGAGGGTGGTAATGAACCAACTACATCTCCCATCCCTCCGACTTTGATCATTGGAGCGCATTCAGCAGCAGCAAGAAGAATTCTCATTGATTATTTATTATAGAAAAGTGCTTTTTAAAGAGTAAGAAGCTATTAAGGAGTTAAGGAGTCCATCCATAATCAGAAAAATCAGGTGGCCGTTTCTCAAGGAAGGCATCTCTGCCCTCTTTTGCTTCATCCGTCGAATAGAATAACTGGGTTGTGTAGCCAGATAATTCTTGAATACCTGCTATACCATCACACTCAGCATTAAATGATGCCTTAAGTATTCGAATAGCAGTTGGACTATTTCTTAGAATCTCTCTTGCCCAGATTACACCCTCAGCTTCTAATTCTTCAATCTTTGTAATCGCATTTACCAAACCCAT
>QCUP01000040.1 GCA_003208885.1 Prochlorococcus sp. AG-679-K21
ATTGAAATTGGTTTAGCAACTCCAATGGCATAACTTAATTGTACTTCTGCCTTTTTTTGCTAATTTTGCTTTGACAATACTTTTAGCTACATAACGTGCTGCATATGCAGCTGATCTGTCAACTTTAGTAGGATCTTTCCCAGAAAATGCACCACCTCCATGCCTTGCATATCCTCCATAAGTATCTACAATTATTTTTCTGCCAGTAAGTCCTGCATCGCCCTGAGGTCCTCCTACAACAAATTTACCTGTAGGGTTTACGAGGAATCTTGTCTTTTGACTTATTGGTTTGATTTCTAAATCTTCAGTTGCTGGTAATACGACATTGTTCCACAAATCTTCTTTTATCTTTTGACGAATTTCTTCTTCATTTGTAAGTCCATCAATCTCAGCGGTATGCTGAGTTGAAATTAAAATGGTGTTTATTGAAACTGGGATCCCATTTTTGTAATCAATACTTACTTGAGTTTTTCCATCAGGAAGAAGATAATCAAGAACTTTTTCATGTCTTACTTTTGCAAGTTGTATTGCTAATCTGTGAGCCAAGCTAATTGGTAATGGCATTAATTCAGGTGTTTCATCACAGGCATAGCCAAACATTATCCCCTGATCACCAGCCCCAATATTTTCCCCCAAATCTTCGTTCACATCATCTGCTTCATTTACTCCTTGTGAAATATCAGGTGATTGCTCGTCAAGAGCCACTAAAACGGCACAGCTATTTGAGTCAAAACCTCCAGCTTTTGAACCTTCATATCCAATTTCTCTAATTACTTTTCTGACAAGTTTTATATAATCAAGCTTTGCTCTAGAAGTTATTTCACCAGTAAGTAAGCATAGACCAGTATTGACTACTGTTTCGCAAGCTACTCTACTCTCTGGGTCTTCAGTCAATAAAGCATCTAAAACAGCATCACTGATTTGATCACATATCTTGTCAGGATGACCTTCAGTTACAGATTCAGAAGTAAAAATAAAATCACTCATATATAAATAAATAATGAATAGTCTTAATCCTAAATTAAATCGTAAATATTAATCAATAGTTATTAAGTTGAAATTACAAAAGGTTCTTAAATCTAGAATTAATTTGTCTGTTAAGTTATTAGAAATAAGAGTTTATACGCTTTCTGTAATCTCTGTTTGTTGCTCTTCGTTCTCATCAGTTTGCTCAAGTAACATTTGCTTATATTTTGCAGCCATTTCTTCTGCTTTATTAAAAACTTTTTGTGGGTCAGTTAGCATATCCCCTGGTTCAGGTTCTAGAGCTTTGGTTGATAAAGATATTCTTCCTCTTTCGGAATCTAAGTCTATTATCATTACTTTCATCTGATCATTTACATTTAAAACATTATGAGGGGTTTCAATATGTTCATGACTAATTTCAGAAATATGCAGAAGACCACTCACTCCACCTATATCAATAAAGGCTCCATAAGGTTTTATTCCCTTTACTGAACCTATAACAACTTCTCCGACTTCAAGTCTATTCATTTTTTTCTCAACTAAAGCCCTTCTATGACTTAAAACTAATCTGTTTCTTTCTTCATCCACCTCAAGAAATTTTAAAGGTAAATATTCCCCTTCCAAATCTTCTTTTATTTTTCTTGCACTAATATGAGATCCAGGGATAAAGCCTCTCAATCCTTCAACTCTGACTAAAGCCCCTCCTCTGTTAGTTGCAAAAACCTCGGAGTATATTGTTGCATCTTCTTTTTGTAGTTGTCTTACTCTTTCCCATGCTCTCTGATATTCTATCCTTCTAATTGATAAAGCTAATTGGCCATCTTCATTCTCCTCGCTCATTATAAAAAATTCTCTACTTTCTGAAGGTTGCAAAACATCACTTAGTCCTTCAACTCTATTTATAGAAACTTCTTGCATAGGCATAAAAGCTGCAGTCTTAGCTCCTATATCAATCATTGCTCCTTTAGGCTCTAAAGCAAAAACTGTACCTTTTACAAGATCGCCAGGTTTAAAATTATAATCATATTTTCCTAATAATGATGCAAACTCTTCTTGAGTAAATCCTGCTGTATCCAAATCACTATTTCTTCTACTTGAAGAAGAATCTGCAGAGGGAATATCTTTAGGGTCAAATGATAGATCTTCCTCTTTTGGGGTTTCTGAAGTATTCTCTTCTACCTTTGAATTTTCAATTTCTTTTTCGCCTGAAATTTCTTTTATGGTTTGGGAAGGATTTTCGATCATTTGTTAAAACGCAGACCACCTAAGGTGGTTAGAAAGGAATGCTTTTAGCCTGCAAACTAAAGAGCAAATTATTTGTAAGTTATATTCTACACTTTAGTAGGCTGAATTCATGAAATTGAAGCTAATTCATTTTTCGAACTACCTTTTAGAGATTCAAGCGTTGAAACAAAGTCTTTTACCCCATTAAAATTCCTATAGACTGAAGCATATCTTATATAGGCAACTTCATTTTCTTTCCTTAAGCCTTTAAGAATTAAGTCTCCAATTTGAGAAGATTTAATATCTTTGTTTGAGTCTTGTATGATTTGCGATTCAATTGAGTCAACAAAATTAATAATCGCTTCTCTAGAAAATGTTGTTTTTTCGCATGCTCTAGATATACCAGTTACTAACTTATCTTTATTAAATAATTCTCTGCTACCATCCTTTTTAAGAACAGAAATTGGCATCGTCTCAACTCTTTCATATGTGGTAAATCTGAAGCTGCAATTTAAACACTCTCTTCTTCTTCTTACACTTTTTCCAGTATCAGCAGACCTTGATTCTAAAACTCTGCTATCTGTATTTTTACAGGTTGGACACTGCATATAGTGAATTAATACAATCTTTAACTCTAATAGTAGATTAATATGGCGATTATGAAAAGTAGTAAAAAAAAATCCCTCCTAATTGATAGAGGGATTTTTTTATCTTTATTTTCTATCGAATTTAGGGGGATCTCTAAAAGCGACTGCAAAAAATAAAGTTACAACTGCGAGAGTTAAAATAAGAACGTAAGCAAAAGCTTCCATGAGAAAAAATAATAAAGTTTAATTTAAACCCTTCCTGGGATTCTTCGAGTGGTTTCGTCTCCAAGTTTCTTAAAGAGACCAAACTCTACTTGATCTCCAATCTCGGCATCAATTCCAGCAAAAGAGTCTCTATAAAGAGTTCTTGAAGCATGCCACCAATGACCAAATAAGAATAATAATCCGAAACATAAATGTGCATAAGTAAACCAAGCTCTTGGGGAACTTCGGAATACGCCATCAGATTTATAAGTTTCTCTATCAAACTTGAATGCTTCACCAAGTTGTGCTTTCCTAGCTAATCTTTTTACTACAGCAGGATCTGTAAATGTTTGACCATTAAGATCACCTCCGTAAATAGTTGCTGTGATTCCAGTTTGTTCAAATGAATACTTTGCTTCAGCTCTTCTAAAGGGGATGTCAGCTCTTACATTTCCTTCTTTATCTTCCAAAATAACTGGGAAGTTTTCAAAGAAGTTTGGAATTCTTCTAACTTCTAAATCATTGCCCTCTTTATCTGTAAAAGCAATATGCCCTTGCCAACCTGTTGGTAAACCATCTCCATTTACAAGAGCTCCAACCCTGAATAAGCCTCCTTTCGCAGGACTGTTTCCCACATAATCATAAAATGCAAGCTTCTCTGGAATAGAAGCGTAGGCTTCTTCCCTCGTTGCTCCATTATCAATAGCTGTTTGAACTCTCCTATTTATTTCAGTTTTGAAGTAACCAGAGTCCCATTGATATCTTGTTGGTCCAAACAATTCAACAGGGGTGGTAGCAGAGCCGTACCACATTGTTCCTGCGACAACAAAAGATACAAATAGAACAGCTGCTAGTGCACTAGCTAATACTCCCTCTAAACTTCCGAGTTTAAGGGCTCTATAAAGTCTTTCTCCAGGTCTATTTGTGATGTGAAATATTCCACCGATAATACCTAAAAGGCCAGCTGCAATATGATTCGCAACTATTCCACCAGGATTAAATGGATTAAATCCATCTGCTCCCCAAGATGGGGCTACCGGTTCTACATGACCAGTTAAACCATAGGGATCTGAAACCCAAATGCCGACATTCGCGCAATGAAAAGCTCCAAATCCAAAACAAGTAATTCCTGCTAAAAGAAGGTGGATTCCAAATATTCTTGGGAGATCAAGAGCAGGTTCTCCAGTTCTTTCATCTTCCCATAAATCTAAATCCCAATATGTCCAATGCCAGATTGAAGCAAGCATTAAAAGTCCACTAAAAACAATGTGGGCTGCTGCAACACCTTCAAAGCTCCAGAATCCTGGATCAACTCCTGTCGCACCAGTAATATCCCATCCGTTCCAACTACTTGTGATCCCTAATCGCGCCATGAAAGGCATGACATACATCCCCTGTCTCCACATTGGATTGAGAACAGCGTCTGAAGGATCAAATATGGCTAATTCATATAAAGCCATAGAGCCGGCCCAGCCGGCTAATAATGCAGTATGCATGAGATGCACAGCTAGTAGTCGACCAGGGTCGTTGATAACTACTGTGTGAACTCTATACCAAGGCAATCCCATCGGTTAAATTCTTGTAACGATGCTGAATGAACAGCTAAACATCATGATAGTAAGGGTTTTTTGGGCGTTGAGAGAGTTTTGTAAATAAATTAATTTTCTTTGTAAAACTGGTCAGAGAAGTTTGTATCACTTTAGTTTCAGGGAATTTCGAACAAAAATATGTTAATATTTTGGTCACAATTCTCAAAGTAAAGCGCCAAAATAGATAAAAATAACAAAAAAAATGGCATTTATCAGATTTATCCGTGAAGGAATAGACATCGAATGTAAACCCGGAGAAAATTTGAGAGAATTAATAATTAAAGAGAAATTACAACTTTATGGATTAAAGGGCATACTAGGTAATTGCGGTGGGGTTGGACAATGCAGTACTTGTTTTGTTTCTGTTGAAGGTGGAGCGAAAAACTCGCTAAGCTCTCTAACTGTTGTCGAGGAAGAAAAACTCAGAAATAGACCTGAAAACTGGAGACTTGCCTGTCAAACCGTCATCAATTCATCTTCGGTAATACTGACTAAACCTCAATCTCCTCCATCTAATTTGAAAGATTTGAAAGAATCTGTTGTAAGCAAAAAATTACCAAGATAAATTGTTTAAGACTGTTAATGAGTTAGTGGAATTTTTGTTTTTTTCACTTAATTACTATTTAAATGTCTATAGTCTTAATTATTAATGAATTTGTCTTTTTAAATGGAAACAACAAATTTTGGTTTCGTAGCAAGTCTTCTATTTGTAGGAGTACCAACTATCTTTCTAATTGGTTTATTTATTTCGACCCAAGATGGAGAAAAATCAAGCTTTTATTCAGAATCTAGCAAAGGTAAACTTGGTCCAAAACGCTAAATTCATCGTGGAATGTTTGTAGTTTCTGCTGAAAAATTTTCACTGTGGAAAAAAAAACAAATTTCAAAAGGAGGAGATAATAACTCTCTCAATCTTTTGATCGACTCATTAGCGGGACTTTCGAAGAAAGAATTAAATTTACTAAAAATTAAATCTGAAAAAAATTTAAATCTAAATTTAAATTTAGATTTACTTGAAACTTTTTGGGATAAGCACATTGATACTTTTATACCCATAGAGTATTTAAGCGGAATTTCTTTTTGGAGGAATCTCAAACTAGAGGTTTCAAACAGAGTTCTTATCCCTAGACCAGAAACAGAACTTATTATTGAAATAATTTCGGGAATATTTAAAAATAGGGAAGAAAAAATTACATTTGTAGATTTAGGCACTGGTTCAGGAGCAATTTCCATCGCTTTAGCATTGGCTAATCCAAATTGGAATGGAATTGCAACTGATATTGATAAAAATGCTATTGAGATTGCATCTAGAAATTTTGCAAATAATTCTAATCACACCAATTTAAAATTTTATAATGGGAATTGGTGGGATCCTCTTGCGAATTTCAAAGGTGAAATAGATTTAGCTGTAGCTAATCCTCCTTATATTCCACAAGATACTTATGAATTATTACCAATAGAGGTAAAGAATTTTGAACCTAAAAAAGCTCTTTTGGGAGGAAAAGAAGGCCTGGATCATATAAATGAAATAGTTCAAGATGCGCCCAAATATTTAAAAAAAGAAGGTTGGTTATTTATTGAAAATCATTTTGATCAAGGTGACAGAGTTAAGCAATTATTTCTTAAAAATAAATTTACTTCTGTAAAAGTATTAAAAGATTTTTCTGGGATTGGAAGATTTACAATTGGAAGATATAAATAAATTATTGGTTAATAATTTAGATGAACATTATAGATCAAAAATTAGCTTTAGAAAAACTAAATAGTGGTTTACCAATAGTTTTTCAAACTGATACTTTGCCTGCAATTGGATGCTTACCAAAGTTTTCAGAAATTATTTATCAGATAAAAAAAAGAGATATCAAAAAACCTTTAATTTTAATGGGGGCTGAAAATTTTCAATTTGATGATTTTGTTCATGAATCGGCATTAAATGATTTCAAATATATTTCATCCTGTTATTGGCCAGGAGCCTTAACAATCATTATTCCAATCTCTAAGGAAAAAAGATTATTTTCATCCAGCAGTAACTTTACTTTGGGTTTACGAATACCAAATTCAAAAATGGCTAAATTACTTTTAAAGAAAAGTGGACCATTACTAACCTCAAGTGCAAATCTATCAGGTTTGCCTACCGCTACAAGTGCAAAAGAAATTTCGATTAATTTGCCAAATGTAAATATTCTTGGACCCCTACCCTGGGAAAAATGTAGTGGAAAGGCAAGCACCATAATTTCTTGGGTGAATCATGGGAAATGGAAAATAATTAGAGAAGGAGAAGTTTCAATTCCAGGTATAAAGTGATGCTTCTTCTTATCTTTTTTATTTTTTTAACACAAATTTTTTCTTACTGGATTTTTGAACCTTTGACAACTTTTTTAACTTATCTATTTAATGTAGAATTTTTGCCAACTTTTCTTTTATTCATTTTTATTTTCCTATTTTCAAAAAGAAAAGAGGAATCAAATATGTAACTTTAAAAATGCCGGCTAACAGATTTGAACTGATGACCTTCGCTTTACAAAAGCGCTGCTCTACCGCTGAGCTAAGCCGGCATAAATTTATTTTACATACTGCTAGGTGGTATTTGATAATTTATTAATTTAGATTTTTGAAACTTTTATTTCTTTTTAGGGGTTTCATCATTTTTTTTAAATTGAACTTCTCCTGTAAGAGTTCTTTTTATAGGTAGATTTGCGACTAATGCAGTCATCCTATCTTCAGTTTCTAGACTTACAGCTACTTCCTCAAAATCAATCTCAACATATTTAGCAACTACATCAAGTATTTCTTTTCTCATCTTATCTAAAAGATCCGTTGTTAATGAGCTCATGTCAACTCTGTCATGAGCTAAAACTAATTGCAATCTTTCTCTGGCAGTATTGGCACTGGCCGTTTCTCTTCCTAGTAGTTTGTTTATAAGGTCTCTGAGAGTCATCATTTTTTAAAAAATCTTTGTTTGCATTAATCTCATGAATTTATCTTTAAGGCTTTTCCCTTCATTTTTTGGATCGATAATTGGAATATCTTTTCCTGTAAGCCTTTGAGATACATTTAAGTAGCATTTTTTTGCAGGAGATTTATTATCAGAAAGAGTAAGGGGCTCTCCTCTGTTAGTACTTATTATTACTTGTTCATCCTCTAAAACAATACCCAGCAAAGGCAATGATAGGATACTTTTAACATCTTCTATCGAAAGCATTTCTTGATTAGCCATCATATTAGGGCGAACTCTATTAATTACTAACTGTATTGGTTTTATATCAGAAGTATTTAAAATACCGATGACTCTGTCTGCATCGCGAACAGCAGATAATTCAGGATTTGTAACTACTATTGCTTCTTTGCATGCGGAAAGAGCATTCTTAAAACCATCTTCAACTCCTGCTGGACAATCTACCAAAACGTAATCAAACTTCTCACTAAGCAATTTGCTGATTTGTTTCATATCTTCAGGCTTCATCCAATCAAGCATCCTAGGATCACCAGCAGGTAAAAGAGCTAAATTAGGCTCCTTTTTGTGTCTAACTAATGCTTGATCAAGACGGCAATTCTTATCGAGAACATCTTGAGCTGTATAAATAATACGATTTTCTAAACCTAAGAGAAGATCTAAATTCCTCAATCCAAAATCAGCATCTAGCACAGCTGTTGAGGCTCCACTATTTGCTAAGGCAATGCCAAGGTTTGCAGTTAGGGTAGTTTTACCAACTCCGCCTTTACCGGAACAGATTAAAATAGTGCGAGTATTCTTCGACACAAAAAATGAATAATTCTATAAATAATAAACTAGATTTAAAAGG
>QCUP01000041.1 GCA_003208885.1 Prochlorococcus sp. AG-679-K21
TTGCGAAACCAGGGACTAAAGCTATAACCACCTTAGGTAAAGTTCTTATTACCCTTTGCAATTCCAATACATTTAGTCTTTGATTACCCTCATCATCTTCGTATCCATTTTGACCTCTAACATTTTGATCCCCTCCTGAACAAAAAGAAAATACTCCCTTTTTATCTGGCCCTGCACCTGTAAAAAGTACAACCCCGATACTCTCATCATTTCTTACAAGATTAAAAGCATCTAACATCTCACAGATAGTTTTTGGACGAAATGCATTTCTTTTCTCAGGTCGATTAATTGCAATTCTTGCTATCCCATCTCCACTCTTATGAAACAAGATATCTTTATAAGATTTCCATTCAGTCCAATTTGAATTAGTTTCTCCAGGCAAAACTTTCATAGATTTAAATAGTTTGAAAAAGCAAATTGATTAATTTTTGAGGATCTTTTTTAAGATGAAATTTCTCTCTTTCATTTCATGTTCAACATTAATATCGACTTTAATTATTACTGATTTTTGCACAGAAAGGCTCCATTCAAAAGCTTCTCTTAATTTATTAATATCTGAAACATTTTTAATTGGGACTTTATACCCCATCGCTAGGTTTTCCCAATTGATAGATTTAGGCATCACAAAAAGTTTCTTTAATTCCTCTTCATCTAAATTATTTTTATATAAATTATTAAATATATTTCCACCATTATTATTGAGTAATAAGATAGTTAAATTTAATTCAATTGCATTTTCAATGAGAAACCCATTGATATCATAAATTAATGCTAAATCTCCAGTTACTAGAAGTAAAGGTTTAGTTATTCTTGCAATACCTAAAGCAAGTGACAAAGTACCATCTATACCTGAAGCTCCTCTAAAGCTAAAACATTTTCTTGTTAATGTTCCATTTTCAGAAAATGTCAGCCAATCTCTAATAGGACTACTAGCTGAGAGCATAATAGGATAATTTTCTGGCCAAATTTTAGGTACATAATTTGCAATTTTATACTCTAGTATTTTAGTATTTGAAAATATTTGTTCGTTTAAAGTCTCCTTTATTTTTGCTCCCTCTTTGATCAAAACTTCTCCCAAATTGATTAAAGGTTTACTCTTTTTTTTGCCATTTAAAAATACACCTAAAAGTTGGTTAACAAAATTACTTATGCCAAATTCATATTCTAAAGATTTTTTTATCGGATCTAGTTTTCTTGCATTATTTTCTTTTACAAGAATTTGTAAACCTTCAAAATTTAATAAAAAATTCTCTAAATCGTTAGAAGCTGAAATAGGTCCAAGCCTCAAAATCTGATCACATTGAATAATATTTTTATTTTTTTTAAGAATTAATTCCCAATTATCAACTAAACCTCTCAAGTCATCTGCAACACCTGAAACAGGATCAACAAAAACTGGCCATCCTGTAATTGCTTGCAATTTATTTAAAGCTCCATTAAAAGAGTCCAAATCTCTAGTAGAACCTTGATATGGGCCGACTATAATAATTCCAGGATTAGACAAATTTAACGTTTTAAAAATTTTTTCAGAAAATTCAATATTTTTATTCTTATTATCATTTTTTAAGAACTGATAGTTTTTTTTTAAATAAAATCTTTCAAATACCTCCATACTCTTTTTTTTATTATTAAAAGATATATCTAAAGGTTTTTCCAATGGAACATTTAGATGAATAGGTCCAGGCGATTGGAGTATTTGTTTTTTTACAGATTCAACTATTTTTAAAATATCATCATCATTATTTTCATGAATTCCATTTAAATTGGTACTCAAATTACTTCTACAAACCGAATTCAAGAATTCCTCTTGATTAACTGTTTGATTAGAACCACAATTTTTTAACCTTAAAGGTCTATCAGCAGTTATAAATACAATTGATTTACATGATTTATCTGCCTCAATGGCTGCAGGTAATAAATTTCCAACTGCAGTTCCTGATGTTGTAACAACTAATGAAACATCTCCAGATGCTGTAGAAATTCCCAGAGAATGAAACCCCGCAGATCTCTCGTCTATCGAATTAAATACATTTAAAATCCTACGTTTATTTAACTCTCCTGCTGCTATTGCCAAAGGAGCTGATCTACTTCCTGGACATAAAATTAAATTTTTAACTCCTATTTTTGTAAAAAGATTTAAAAGTTGTAAACTTCTAAAAAAATTTTGGCATTCTATAGATGATGTCATAATTAATATAAATACTTTAGAAATTCCTCTTTACAAATAAATAATTAAACAATGCAAAATCCAGTAGAAAAAAAAAGTTCAATAGTAAAGGATTTTAAAAATCTTTTTATTTGGATAATAATTGCTTTAATTATACGATGGCAAGTAATCGAACCAAGGTGGATTCCCTCAGGATCTATGCTCCCGACCCTTCAAATTCAAGATAAAATATTGGTTGAAAAATTAACTCCAAAAATAACTTCTAAATCAAACTTATCTAAATTTAAAAATAAAATAATTGTTTTTAATGTTCCAGAAAAATTAATTGAGGCTGGTTATCAATCAGATATTGCATTAATCAAAAGGGTAATTGGGGTCCCTGGGGATAAAGTAGAAGTAAAAGAAGGTAATTTATATTTAAATGATATTGCTCAAGATAATTATATTTCTGATAGGAATATCAACTATTCCACAGGTCCATATGTAGTTCCTGAGAAATCATTATGGGTTATGGGAGATAACAGAAATAACAGTATGGATTCACATATATGGGGATTTCTTCCTTATGAAAAAGTCATAGGAAAGGCTATTTTTAGATATTGGCCATTAAATAATATCGGTCCTATTCGGTTCCCTGATCTTAATAATATAGTTTAAAGGGTTCATGGTGTTGTAGGGTTTTTATATGTTGATGAAGCGTAAATGTTCAATCCTGAATTTCTAGCTACTGAAAATAATGATTCAAATGATGAAAATGATTTAATTCAATATTTACAAAAACAGTCCCCAGAAGTTTTACAGAGAGTAGCCAAATCAGCTAGTGAAGATATTCAGGAAATAATAAGGCACAATGTTCAAGGTCTTCTAGGGATGTTGCCATCTGATCAGTTTGATGTGAAGATTACATCTTCAAAAGACAATATCGCTAATTTACTTTCTTCTGCAATGATGACAGGATATTTCTTAAGACAAATGGAGCAAAGGAAAGAACTTGAACAAACTCTAAAAAACGATGAAGATATGTCCATAGAAGAAGAATAAATCTTTAAACGTTTACTTTTTTTGGAATTATCCCTAATTCAAATAATTTTTTATAGAAATTAATAAGGAATTTATTATCATCTAGTAATTTATTCCATTTATCTGAATTAATTTCATCTATCAAATTCTGACAATCTTCTTCTTTAAAATCAATAGGTGCAGAATAATGAGCTGATATCAAATATTCCATATTTTTATAAGTTTTAACTTTTTCTAGCCATCCAAGGAGTACTTGTTTTGATCGAGGAAATATTAAATTTTGCAAAACAGGAGCAATCTGAATCTTAGGAATATTTTCGCCCATTATTTCAACTAAAGATGATTCCCAATCTTCATCCCATAAAAAAGGATAAATCCCAAAATGTGATTTCTTATTTCGAAGACCTTGTTTAAAAGAGTATTTGATAATTTGTTTCAGAGAGGGAATATTCAATTTTCCTGGTTTTAAAAAAGAGGAAAATAATACAATTCTTGCCCAACCTTTTTTTCTAGATGCAACATTATCAAGAATAGGTTCGTCGCCTCGATCTCTCGAATGAAACAATAAAGGGGTAGGGTCGAAGTCAAATATTTCTGGAGGCGTTGATTCGATGCCAACTATAGCGTCTGTAACATGAAGTGTCCTTGTTGAATAATGAAAACAACTCACCTCTTGGTATGTTCCAAGTCCTAAATTTAAAGGCCCTAGAGAAGACCATTTAAAACATTTTTCATAAGGGGTTCCATCTTTAAAGAGTATCTTTGTCCTTTTCGATGGGATCCCAAGGAAATCTAAAGGAAGATTTATAGGGAAACTCCATTGGCCAGGACATAACCAAATCTCAGCATCCTTAAAAACTCTTACTAATGCTGGTAATCCAATTTTATGTTCTAATCCAGAAGCACTAGGGAGCACAATTGTTTTTACTTTTCCATAAATGGAAATTAATTTTTCTAATTCATTTACAAGTTCCTTAGTAGGAGGTAAAGGGTTAATTAGCATTAGTCCATTATTAACCTTAATTATTGTCATTCTGATTGGGACTGCTACATAATATAGGCCCTGAATCTGTTCCAAGGACCATATTTCGTTAGGAATTATTTCTCTAAGAATAGTTTTCTTTTTTCCATATGGATATAAGGGAAATAAAGGCCACCAATTCCAACTTTTATTATTTAGATAATTATCCATTCTTACTAATATTTTGAAAAGAATTTTTTTAATTTAAAAATCCCATATCTTGGAGCAAATAAAAAAGCAAATAAAAACATAAACGTTTGAACTAATACGATTGAGCCGCCAGTTTCAAGATCAAACCAAAAGCTAAGATATATTCCAAATACACTTGAAATGATGGCACTAATTACTGAAATGATGGTCATATTATCAAACTTATCTGTTAATAAATATGCTGTTGCACCAGGAGTAATTAGCATTGCAACAACCAGAACTATTCCAACAGACTGTAATCCAACTACAGCTGCTAAAGACAAGCATGTAAGTAATAAATAATGAAGAAATAAGACATTAATTCCTACTGTTTTTGCATGTCTTGGATCAAAACAATAAAGTATTAAGTCTTTCCTAAAAACTGACAATAGAATTACCACCAATAGAGAAATAAATACAGTCTGTTTTACATCTGAGAGCGAAATCCCTAAAGGGCTACCAAAAAGAATTGAGTGAAGATCAATATTACTTTTAATCTTTGAAACTAAAACTATTCCAAGAGCAAAAAAACCTGTAAAAACCAAGCCAATTACAGTATCTTCTTTAACTCTGGATTTTTGTTTAACAAATCCTATTAAAGCTACAGAACCCACGCCAAAAATGAATGCCCCAAGAGAGAAAGGAAGTCCCAAAGCATAAGCTACAACAACACCAGGCATTACAGAGTGTGATACCGCATCTCCCATTAAAGCCCAACCTTTAAGTGTTAAATAACTAGATAAAAACCCACAAACAGCTGCTACTAATGAGCTCATTAATAGAGCTTTTCTCATGAATTCATGAGATAAAGGATCTGCAACATAAGAAGTTATATTTATATTTAAAAAGCATAGATCCATACAATTAGATTTTAAGATTCAGGTCCCAACAAAACATCTGGTGACATTCCTCCAAAAGTACTTGTAATATTTTCTGGAGTAAATACTTCCGAAGTCTCTCCATAAGCAACAACTGTCTTATTTATTAAAAGAACCAAATCGCAAAATTCACGAACATGAATCATGTCGTGAGTAGATAGCAAAATTGTTTTTCCCTCGTTTTTAAATTGAATAAATAATTCTGAGATAAGTTTCTCAGTTCTAATATCAACTCCCGCAAAGGGTTCATCAAGTAATAGTATTGATGCCCGTTGTGCAATAGCTCTTGCTAGAAAAGTTCTTTTCCTCTGTCCCCCGGATAAGTTTCCAATTGGGGTAGATGAAAGTTCCATAAGATCAACCCTATCAATCGCATCCTTAACAGCCTGAATATCGGATTCTCTTGGTGATCTTAGGATATTCATTGACCCATATCGACCCATCATTACAACATCCCATACACTTACTGGGAATTGACTATCAATACCTTCACTTTGAGGAACATATGCGATTGCTTGATATTTTTGAGCAATTCTTAAAGACTCACCATTTATTCTTATTTTGCCTTTTGAGATATTTACAAACCCAGTTAAGGCATTAAAGAAAGTTGTTTTCCCAGCTCCATTCATTCCTACTAATCCACAAATTTGGCCGGCCTTTAATCTTAAATTTGCATCATATAAAGCAACTTTACCGTGATAATCAACACAAATATTTTCTGCCTCAATCCTATAACTTTTATAATTATGTTTATCCATATTCTTAATTGAGGCCTTCTTTGATAAGACTCAAATTATGTTGAAGCATTTTTAAATAAGTATTAGCGCTCCCATTATCTTGAGAAAGAGAATCAACAAAAAGATCTCCGCCAAAATTTGCTCCTGTTTCACTGGCAACAACCATTTGTGATTCATTACTTACAGTACTCTCACAAAAGACCGATGGGATTTTTTTATTTTTTACTAAAGAAATTGTTCTTACCATTCTTTTAGGTGTGATTTGACTTTCAGCATTAACTGGCCATAAATAAGCTTCATTCAATCCGTAATCATTCGTGAGATAAGAGAATGCCCCTTCACAAGTTACTAGATACCTATTATTTTTCTCAAGATTATTAATAAAAAGAGAAAAATCTTTATCAATTTTAGCGATTTTATTCTTATAAATTTGTCCGTTATTTTTAAATAATTCTGCTTTAGATGGTTTTAATTCTGATAACGAATCAACGATAATATCAACATAAATTATTCCTCTTTTAGGGGAAATCCACGCATGAGGATTAGGTTTACCTTTATAGAAATCTTCATTTATAAAAATC
>QCUP01000042.1 GCA_003208885.1 Prochlorococcus sp. AG-679-K21
TCAACTTTATATATAAGTTAGAGGGTAAAGTAAGAAACAATTTAAAAAAACTACCAATAAATAATATTAATATTCCTATTAGCAATAATCCCTTAGCGATCCAAAGTAATCCTTGTTTCTTTATGTTCTTATAGAACCAAAAAAAAGTAGCTCCAATTATAAACAATAAAATTAAATTTATTATCATGTAAATGCTTTAATAACTTATGATAATAATAATGCTTTGGTCAAAGTAGTTAATAAATATTACATTTTTAAAATCATTTAATATTTAGGATATTAAATTATTATCAATAAATGTTTTGAAAAACTATAAGTTAAAGATTCAAAATTTTGTTAATCTAAATCATTTTTAAAAAACTTCGTTTTTAATAAATCAACCCTTTTTTGATTCACACCAAGGTCACTTTCACCTACTCTAGACTCAGACCTAACTAATAATAATCTAGATTCAGGAACAAAAGATACTTCTAAATCATCAACGTATTTCATCCATTTACTTGTTACTTCAGCATGAAGATAATCTCTGTCAAGTTCAACTATTACTGATCTTGGGGTATTCTCGATAATTTCTTTAACATTCTCAAAAGGTTGCTCGATTGAATTAACTTCCCATTCTTCTCTCACACAATGAGCTATTTCAACACATTCACTCAATTCAATGTGCGAAGCAAATGAAGCTGAGGGAAATATTAATCCTATGAATATAAAAAAACGTATAAAAAAGATTTTCATTAAAACAAGCATGAACTTTTCTTAATCTAACCAACAAAATTTATAATATGGTGGAATAATATTTAGTAAAATTTATTTCTTATTGAAGAGCTAAAAAACTTCAAAGATTTAAAATTAAGTTTCAATAAATCTAGATAATGTGGAATTAACTGAACTAATTAAAGATTATATAGCTACAGAATTATTATCTAGTATTGAACTTGATTTTCTAGAAGGAGAATTATGGGAAACAATTCAACATATTTCAGAGATAAATACATTAACAATGGCACCAAAGGATATCTGCAATAAATTAGAACTTAAGGAGGAATCTTGCTGGCAATTATGTTGTGCTGCAGTACTTGATTTTGCAAGACCTTTAAATAATGAAAATGAGAGAGTTGAAAATTTCAACAAATTAATAAATCAATATAACCTTTAAAGCAAATAAAAAAGACCCCTAAAAAGAGGTCTAAATTGGTTTTAACAAATCAAGTGTTTCCTTGTTTCCACTGATTTGATAAAATCTCTCCTACACACAAAATAAATATCACATAAATTTTTGAGAGAGGAAATACTTACTGGGCATGTAAACTAACTGTCACAATGCTAAAAATAAAAAGAACTAAAACTACTCTTAAAGTTTTTAATGCCATCAGAAAAATGTGTGTGAGGAGTTTCTAACTTAATTAATTTTCTATTATTTGAATTAAAAAAATACGGTACTAATCCCTAATTATATTTATTTACTTATTAATGAATAAAACTAGAATACTTGATTAATACAAGATATTTTTAAATGAATAAAAAGTATAAGAGTGTAATTTACATTTTTTCTACAATTATCCTTTTCCAAATTGGAGGAGTTATAAAGTATTCTTTTAGGATACATTGACAAAAATTCTGAGAAATATATTCCTAAAACGATGCAAATAATAATTTAATTTATTATTAATTAGATTTATTAAATTGTATTTGTAAATACCCTATTTTTTAAACTTAAACTCTGAAAATTTAAAAAAATAACTAAGCTTAAAAAGAAATTATTTGAGTATAAATCCACTTTCCAAAATAATAAATCTGTCTTATAAACTTCTCAACGACTGGAGGACTTTATGAAAAGAAAAAACACCTTTTTTATAAATAAAGAAAATAATCTAAAAGACTTTAACGCAAAACATAATTATCAAATAGTAGAAGAATACTGGGAGAAAAGAAAAAAAGAATGTGAAAAGAATCTCTCTAAATTTTGCTAACAAATAATCATGAATTTTATTATATCTATTTTTCTAGCTTCTGTTATGTGGGTCCAAGTTCCTCAATGGGAGGCTGATTGGTCAAAGTGTTCCGTAGATGTTCCAGATACATCATGTCATTGGTATGTAGCTGCACCAGATAATACATTTGGAGAAGGATTCGATTGGGAAAGTGCTCCTTGGTTTGATGCTAACGGACTTCAAGATGTCGCAAAAATTGAGAAAGAAAGTGTAGTAGAAAAGCTTCAAAAAAATTAGATAAAATTCAATTTATAAATTACATTTTTTTGCAATAAAGTATTTATTTACTTTCTAATATTATTTAAAATAGAAATGACTTTTTAATATTTCAATGCGCTTCAAAGTAAGTTTAAAAAAAGATGGCAAAGAATTTGATGAGGTTGTGATAGCAAACAATAAGAAAGATGCTATTGAAGTGGCTTTAAAAAACAACCCAGAAGCAGAGGTCCTTAATTCAGATTGGACATTCAAACTTTAAAAAAGTTTTAAAATTTATTTCCAATTTTTGGAATTATTAAGGAAGCAACGCAAATAACGCTAATAGCAGGACCAGGAGATAAGTTAAAAACAATTGAAAGAATAAAACCCAATAGAGAAATACAAAGTCCAAAGAATGAAGATCTCAACATTGCAATCCTGAGACTTTGTGCTTTATCAAGTCCTAATAAAGTAGGTGTTGAGAGTAATGCAATTACTAAAATTACTCCAACAGCTGACATTGAACTAACGATAACTAGTGCAGTCGTGAAACTTAGAGCCAAGTTTAATAAGGACACATTTATTCCACTAGCTGAGGCGCCCTCTGGATCTAATCCGACATATACAACTTTTTCATATCCGAATGTTATTAATAAAATAAATGTTAGAAAAGCAATAATTGTTCTTAACAAATCGCTAAGATTTGCGGTTAATAAATCACCAAATAAGACTGCCTCTAAATCAATTCTTATCCCAAGAAGTGGAATTAGTAAAACTCCAAAACCCAGCATGCCAGCAAGAATTGTATTCATTACCGCTTCATAATTTTCACTTTTTTTATTAGTTAAACTCTCTGCAACAATTGAACCAACAAGACCACTAATAACTCCTCCAATTGAGGGATGAATACCTAGAGCTAAAGCGAGAGCAAGACCTGGTAATACACAGTGAGAAATTAAATTTACTTGTAATAATCGTCTATGTGTAATCAATACTGTTCCCATAGCTGGGCATAAGATTCCAGAAAAAATAGTAATTATTAAAGGAATTAACCACCAGTTGTTTAAAAAAGACATTAATCGTATGATTCGTTATGATCAAAAAAACAGGACATTAAAAGATCTTGAAAATAATGGTAACCAAGCCTGACATTACCAAAAGACAAGAGCAACTTCTTGAAGAACTTAAAAAATGTGATGATGAATTGAGTGGTCAAGAACTGCATAGGCAATTGATTATCGATGGCAAATCTATGGGTTTGACAACAGTTTATAGAAATCTTCAAGTTCTTATAAAACATGGATTAATTCGATCTAGACATCTTCCAACAGGTGAGGTACTTTACACTCCTGTTGATAGAGATATTCACCATCTGACATGTGTTCAATGTGGAGAAACCTCCAAAATGGAAGGTTGTCCTGTAAAAGATATTCATAGTCCAAAGAAAAACCCAAAAAAATTTCAACTTTTGTTTCATACACTTGAATATTTCGGCCTTTGCCAAAACTGTTATCAAGCTCAGAGTTAAATTTAAAAATATTTTTAATCACAAGTATTATTTTCTTTTAAAGAACTAATATTAAGATCATCCAATTTGCTTTGTATTGAATTGGGAGTTCCAGATGCTAATACTGTTTTATCTAAAACAACTACATGATCATAACTATTAAGAGATGAGCCCCAATCATGACTACTTATAAACAAAGCTAAGCCTGCATCTGCAAGTTGACGGACTATCTTAAGAAAATCGTCTTTTGCGGGAGGATCTAATGCAGCACATGGTTCATCTAGCAGAAGAATTCTTGCAGGAGACATTAAAGTTTTAGCCAAAAGTGCTCTTTGTTGTTGTCCACCTGAAAGAGAATCAAGTCTTCTATTTGCAAGATTTGAAATGCCAACTCTTTGCATTGTTGCTTCCAATTCGCAACATTTATTAACCCAAGACTTTGGATTTGCGAGAAGAGCCTTTATTTGGAATGGATTAGTATTTTTAGATTTTGAATATTTTATTTGACCTAGTGAGACTAATTTTTCAACAGTAATAGGAAATTTCCAATTCATTGAGCTTCTTTGTGGCATAAGTGCAACCTGGGATCTAGTTCTAACTAAACTTTCACCATCAATAGTTATATCTCCAATATCAGGATTATTTTGTCCTTGCAATAATTTCAAAAGAGTTGATTTACCAGCTCCATTTGGTCCAACAAGAGCAGTCAATGTTCCTGGTTTTATTTGAACTGAAACCTTATTTAAAGCTGGCTTGCTTTGTTTTGAATAAGAATAAGTTAAATTATCTGCAATTAAAGTAGCCATTAATGAATATATTTAAATCAGTTAGACCTGTATTTTATCAATATTAAAAGATCTATACTTATTTCATAACAATTGATACCAAATATTGTCATTAATTGTGAAAATGATTATCATTTTTAAGTATTTAAAATTCATTTGTGTCAATTTTCAAAAAGCTTTTAATAAATAAAAAAGGTTCAAGTAGTTCCATTATTAAAAATTCAGTAATCGCAGGCACAATAATGTTTACTGGTTTTGGACAAGATGTTTTAGCCAAAGGAAAGTCATATGTAGCTGTAGAACCACTTGTTTGTGATTTAGTAAAATCAATAGCGTTACCTTCAGATAAAGTTACCTGCTTAGTGGATAGAAAGCAGGATGTACATGACTTAAAAATCAATCCAAGACAAGCTCAATTACTAAATAGTGCAGATAAGGTATTCACTCTTGGTAAAGAGATGACTCCCACAATGAAAAACTGGGAAGGAAAGTCGAATACTGTTGTTGTTGGTGTTAGCGCTATTGAAGTAGAAAATCCTTCAAGTGAAGAAGGTGGTGCTTTCGAATGGGCTGGAGTTTTTGATCTTAAAGCTGGTTCATACAAATGGACTTTTGCAAAAGTTGATGGAGAATATGCGGATCCAGCAATGAAAATGGTTGTTCTCAAATCTGGTGATATTGAAGCATCTGAAGAATTAGCCGAAACTTTGCTTGGTTCAGATGAAAATATTGATAAAAGCGATGGTGGAATACTTATGGAGAGTGATAAGGCTTATGTTCTGAACTTTGACCAAAAGAAAGAAGTTACAGAATTCAACGTTGAAATAAAAAATGATGGCAAATATGCATTTTTTACAGAACATATGCCTTTTGAATTTGAAGCAGATGAACATTTTTTAAAAGATCTCGCAAAAAATGATGTCGAGCCAGTTGCACAGGAACCAGACATGGGAGGTCATAGTGAGCATGGAGCAGAAGGATTTGAATGGGCAGGAACTTTTGAATTAGATGAGGGATCATATAAATGGTCGTTTGCGAAAGTAGATGGTGAGTATGCAGATCCTGCGATGAAAATGGTTATTCTCAAGTCGGGTGATATTGAATCATCTGAGGAACTTGCCAAAGAATTATTAGAATCTGATTCTTCTATTAACAAAAGTAATAATGATGTCCTTGTTGCCAGCTCTGAAGCCTTCTCTCTTAATTTTGATCAGAACAAGGATTTAACCGTTTTTAATGTAGATATTAAAAAGAAAGGAAAATATACTTTCTTTACTGAACATATGCCTTTTGAATTCGAGTCAGATGAGCACTTCTTTAAAGATGTTTCTAATTCTGATGTCGAACCCATAGCACAAGTACCTGATGAAGGTGGTGGCCATCATCATCATCATCATGGACATGGCAGTTTAGACCCTCATGTATGGCATGATCCAAGTAACATTATAAAAATGAGCACTGTTGTATCAAAAAATTTAAAGAAAGATATATCTATTTTTAATAGAAAAGATAGGAAAGCTATAAATGAAAGAATCAATAGTACTGAATCTATTCTTGGCGACCTAAAGGGATGGATAGTTGATCAGGTTAGTACCATTCCAGAGTCAAACAGAGTAATAGTCTCAAAACACAAAGCAATGGATTACTACGGAAGTGCTTTTGGTCTGGAGACAGTAAGTCTATTAGATTTTCTTGGCGATTCATCAAGCTTAAGGCCTGAAAATATCAAGACAACTTTAACCATGCTTGAAACAGAAAATGTTAAGGCAATATTCCCTGAACAAATTCCTGCATCAAAGTTATTAAAAAACTTAAGTAGGCAAAGTTCAGTTCCATTAGCTAATAGTCAAATATTTGTAGATGGATTAATGATGACAGGGAATACAGTTTCTGTTGCTGTCCACAATACAT
>QCUP01000043.1 GCA_003208885.1 Prochlorococcus sp. AG-679-K21
AACTTTTAAAGCTCTTATCAAATATCTTTAAATCAGACAAAAGAACAAATTTATTGTTTCCCTTCCTTGTAAGAGCGAGGAGATTAGCCTTGATTGCAAAAGGTGTACCAACTTCTTTGGTTTGAAAAAATGATTCACTCCAAATTAATAAATGACATATTTTTAAGCTTATTTGTGATTAGAAGATAATTTATTATTTCTTAGCTAGAAAGTATAAGTAATATAAAAAAATAATGATAGAAAACTTCAATCCATTTATTTCTTTAGGTGGTAAAGATGAGAAAATAAATCATATGGCAGAAGCAGCACTAGAGATGAATTTAACATGCAATGATTTAAAAAAAGATCTTGATTTAACTGATGGCGACGTTATTGATATGTTGCAATTAGTGATGGATGGGTTTAAAAATAGAAATTAAATAAATAATCTCACTAAAAAATTTAGTTTTCCTTAAATTTTTAATGAAAAGTATACAAATTGAATTTTCAAAATATGAGTCAGTAAATTCGTTATGGTCTGAATTGATAGAACATCATGGATTTGAAAGAGCTAAAAATATTGTTTCACAAGCTATAGATCTACAAAAAATGAATGGTGATAAAAATGTAACCATGCCAATTATATTTTCAGGGACTGGAGGATTAGCTTTAATTCCTATTCAATCATTAAAAGAAAAAAATTTAGAAAGTAAATCAAAAGAAAATCAAGTACTTATATTTAATCTCAAAAAGAAATCATTTCAAATTTTAAATGAAGCTAAACATTAATAAATTTTTTGAAAACCATTAAATAAAAAAAATAAACCAAAAACATTTCCTTTCAGAACTAATAGAGATGCAAACCCCATAAAAATTCTTTTCTCAATTTTTATAAATCTAATTTATAGTCTATTTATACTACTTACGAATAATGACTTTTGAAGCCAAATATTTAGGTTCAAATGGTTGGTTAATCAAATTTGATAAAACCAACTTAATAATAGATCCCTGGCTTACTGGTGATTTAGTATTCCCTCCAGGAGAGTGGTTTTTCAAAGGTTCACTAGACAATGAAATTTTAATTGAGGAAGACATTAATATAATTCTCTTAACTCAAGGTTTACCTGACCATTGCCATGTTCCTTCATTAAAAAAGTTTAAAAAAAATATTGATATCATCTGCCCCAATAGTGCAAAAGTAATTCTTGAAAAATTAGGTTTTACATCGATCAAAGTTCTCAAACCATCCGAAAAAATTAAAGAAAAGGGTCTAGAAATAGAAGCTACTGCTGGTGCACCTGTACCACAAATAGAAAATGGATACATTGTAAAAGACGAAAAAGGAAAAGGTTTCTACATCGAACCACATGGTTATCTTGATGAAAGCATTAAATCTCAAGAAATTGATGCTGTCATAACGCCCATAATTAACCTTGAACTTCCAATGGTTGGATCTTTTGTAAAAGGCGCAGATGTACTTCCAAAATTAATAAATACTTTTAATCCAAAATATGTACTTTCAAGTACTGCTGGAGGAGAAGCAAAATATACAGGACTTTTAAACAAATTTATATCAGTTCAGGAATATGCAGAAGAAGTAAAATGTAATTTGGTAAATTTAAAAACTATGGATTCTGTAAAAATTTAGATATTTTTAATAAAGAAAATCTATAACTATATCTTTAGTGCTTGTAAACTAATAAAATAGAAAAAGATAAGGGTTATCTAAAATTTATTCGTTATTTTTTTCCACAATTTGTCTATTTGCACTAAACACGTCCTATTTTTGCGACAATATTAAGCTCGATTTAGTAATTAGAAATAATATTAATGGAGATTTCTCAATAGTTAAAACCATCTCTGAAATTGAACCTGGAGCATTTATTAATATAGATTGGAATAAAAAAAAGCTAATGCTACCATATTCTCTTAGAAAAGATTACTTATCATTTACGGACAGAAAATGGGATTGGAGATACGAAATAAATCAAGAGGGATTGGTAAAAGATAAAAATCCGATATTGTATGAGTTGCTTCCATCTGGAGTAATCAAAGATCATATATGTCAATTAGGAGAAACCTAATAATTTTTATTTATCATGCACATAACACTCTTTAATAAATTATTTAGTTCAGAGGATTAATTAAATAAATATGCTTAACGTTTCAGACAATAAGAACAATAATCCATATATAAAACTGGATGATTATAAATCCTTTGATTATGAAATACCTAATATTTTTTTGAATTTCATAATTGAAGACAAAAGAGTAATTGTTAAAACCGAACTAAAATTGATCAAAAAGAATATTAATATAAATTCCCTTATTCTTGATGGGATAGATATATTTGTTGAAAAGATATATTTAGATGAATCTTTATTAGAAGAAAATAACTATTCAATACAAAAAAATAGATTATTAATTAAACCCATACTTAAAGAAACTTTTACCTTGAATATTGTGGGAACAATTAAACCAAAGGAGAATTTTTCACTTTTAGGAATGTATGAAAGTAATGGAATTATTACTACGCAATGCGAAGCAGAAGGCTTTAGAAGAATAAGTTACCATTCTGATAGACCTGATATTTTAAGCAAATACAAAGTAAGGATAGAGGCAAATAAGGAAGATTATCCTGTTTTACTTTCTAATGGAAATCTAGTCAAAGCAAATGATCTTGAACACAGAAGGCACGAAGTGATATGGGAAGATCCATATCCTAAACCCTCATATCTTTTCGCTTTAGTTGCAGGAAAACTGAACTGCATAAAAGATAACTTCAATACTAAATCTAATAAAAAAGTAGAAATAAATATTTACGTGGAAAAAGGTGATGAAAAATATGTACAGCATTCAATCAATTCATTAAAGAAGTCAATGAAATGGGACGAAGAAAAATATAATCTTGAATACGATTTATCTTTATTTAATATTGTTGCAATTAGACATTTCAATATGGGAGCGATGGAAAATAAAAGCCTCAATATTTTCAACTCTAAATTAATACTCGCAAATGAAGAGACTACGACTGATGAAGAGCTAGAGCGTATAGAAGGTGTAATCGCTCATGAGTACTTTCATAATTGGACGGGAAATAGAATAACTTGTAGAGATTGGTTTCAATTATCCCTAAAAGAGGGTTTAACAGTATTTAGAGATCAGGAATTTACAGCAGATCTCCATAATCGTTCAATAAAAAGACTTGAAGATGCAAAATTCTTAAGAAAAGCACAATTTAGAGAAGACTCTGGTCCAACATCACATCCAGTGAGACCTGAAAAATATTTAGAGATAGACAATTTTTATACAACTACTATCTACGAAAAAGGAGCAGAAATAATAAGGATGCTTAAAACATTAGTAAAAGACAAAAACTTTAATAATGGTTTTAGTAATTTTATTTCTACTTATGATGGGAAAGCAGCAACTATTGATCAATTTGTTGATAAGATTTTAGAGAATAACAAAGAAATAAATATTGATAAATTTAAAACTTGGTATAAACAAAATGGAACTCCACTAGTTAAGTTTAAAAGAAAATGGGATAAAGAAAAAAAAATCCTTAAAATACAAGTCTCTCAAATAAATTCAAATAAAAAAAATCTTTATAACGATTTACCTCTAATAATTCCTATTAATATTGCAATATTCATGAATAGTTATGAAAAAATAAATAAGACACTTATCTTAAAAGAAAAGGAAGAAGAATTCACTTTTGAAAATATAAACTCCAAATTTGATAGCCCAATAATTTCTTATTTTCGAAATTTCTCAGCTCCCATTAAATGGGAAACAGATACTACATTTGCAGAGAAATTATTAATACTAGAATTTGAAACTGATTATTTCACGATATATGACACGATAAAAGGTATATATAAAAAAATAATTTGTAAAAGAATATATGAAGAACCCGATATTAACATTGAAAATAAATTAATAACAACATTAAGATCAATAATAAGGAATAATAAAAGTATAAATTTATCTCTCTTATCTGAAATACTTAGTATCCCAACCTTCTCTGAAATAGAATCAGAGATCAAGAAAGTCGATCCATTAAAAATTTATAAAACTATTGACGACTTAAATTATCTTTTTGGTACTAAATTAAAAGTAGAACTACTGAATAAGCTTAAAGAGATTGATAAAAACATTACTAAAATATGGCCTGAGGGTAAGGATGAAAGAAAACTAATAGAAACAATATGGAGGTTACTTTTACATAGTAAATATGAAGGAATTAAAAATAAAGTAATTAGTTATATAGATAGTAATTCAATGACTCTTTCAAAAGCTGCTTTGAATGTATTCACAAGGATTAATTGTCCGGAAAGAGAATTAATTTCAAATATTTTTTTTAATAAATGGAAACACAATCCAGTAGTCTTAGATAATTGGTTCTTTTTTAAAGCATCTATTGAGATAAATAATAATCAAAAAAATATTGAAGCTCTATTTAAAAATGAATATTTTGATGTCAAATCACCCAATACTTTAAGATCTATATTAAATGCATACGTAACAAAAAATTCATTATTCCACTCCACAGATGGATCAGGTTATAAATACATAGCAGATAAAATTCTAGAATATGACAAATCAAATCCAATAGTAATTTCACGTTTTTTAAAAATATTTAGTACTTTTAGGCAATATGAAAATCCTTATAAAAGAAATATAGTTAAAGTTCTTGATTACATTAAAAAAAATAATCTTTCACCAAATACAAGAGAAGTTATAGATGCAATTTTAAATTAATAATTATTCTATTTATATAAACTTATAAGTAGTATTATTAAAATCCCAATAATAATAAAAAGCAAAGATATCTTTTTAGAGATTAGTATTTTAAAATTACTAAATCGATCTTTTTTATATTCTTTATTCCACTTTTTCTTTACGTAATTATTAGTTACAAATTTATTAGGTCTACCACAGAATAAGCAAGTAGGAGCTGTAATTGAGATTAAATTCTTACATTGCGGACATTTTTTTTGCATCATAATTTTTTTATTTTAGCAAATAATTTTTGAATATTTCTTACTAAAAAACCATATATAAAAAAATCTCTTAAGAAGAAAAATATTAAAGATTATTTATACATAATGTTTCGAGATTAATTAAATTAAGTTTCAAAAGGATACTCAATTAAAACTAATTAATAATGTGGAATATAATAAATTATTATTTTAATTTTTATATGTTTGCGATTGCATTAGGATTAGGTCCTTTAGAAACAATTACAATAGCAATATCAGCTACAGTTTTTATTGCTGCTTTCACATGGGTATCAATTAAAGGTGATTTAAGAGAACTTGCAAACGAACTAATTGATGATAATAATCAAAAAGAAGAAAATTAATTATTTCTATAAATAATTAATTATGTAGCCTTGGATAATCAATAATATGTCTTATCTCCTTAAGGGATGCTCCATAAATTCTGTTACCATTTAAATTAACTCCCTTCCATTTTTCTTTTTGGTTAAAAGTATCTTTAATACTAGATTTATGCCCAAAAGAATGCTTATCATCCCATGTCAAAGTTATATCCCAACCTTTATAGGTTTCTATCATAGAAAAAAAATAATAATATACCCAAATATTACATACAAAGACAGAAAACAAAAACGAAGGAAATAAGTAGTTTTTTTATAATATTTATTTAATATTCTATAAATTAAGAAATAATTTTTATTTTAAGTGCTGACTTGTCCGCATTTTCTCGAGCAATATTTAGGTCATCATTTGTTGAAAGGACTAACCCCATTC
>QCUP01000044.1 GCA_003208885.1 Prochlorococcus sp. AG-679-K21
AATAATTTGATATTTCTATGGGTAGCAGTTTTGGAAAAATTTTTCGTGTAAGTACTTTTGGAGAATCTCATGGAGGAGCTGTTGGAGTTATTCTTGATGGATGTCCTCCAAATTTAAAAATAAATATTGATCTCATACAAAATGAATTAAATAGGCGGAGACCTGGTCAGAGTAAAATTACGACTCCAAGAAATGAAGATGATAAATTAGAGATATTAAGTGGTTTGAAGGATGGAATAACACTTGGAACCCCTATCGCGATGTTGGTTCGAAATAAAGATCAAAGACCTGGAGATTATAGTAATTTAGAGCAAGTATTCAGGCCATCGCATGCAGATGGTACATATCATTTGAAATATGGAATTCAGGCTGGTTCTGGAGGAGGTAGAGCTTCTGCTAGAGAAACGATAGGAAGAGTTGCAGCAGGTGCTATTGCAAAACAATTATTAAAAACCTTGTTTGATACTGAAATTCTTTCTTGGGTAAAACGTATACATGATATCGACTCTCAAGTAAATAAAAATAAACTTACTCTAAGTAAGATAGATTCAAATATTGTTAGATGTCCTGATGAAAAGGTAGCTGCAAAAATGATTAAAAGAATTAAAGAATTACAGCAAGATGGTGATTCTTGTGGCGGTGTTATTGAATCTTTAGTTAAAAATGTTCCATCAGGATTAGGCATGCCCGTTTTTGATAAATTAGAAGCTGATCTTGCAAAGGCATTGATGTCTTTACCTGCTACAAAGGGGTTTGAAATAGGTTCAGGTTTCTCAGGAACTTATTTAAGAGGTAGTGAACATAATGATTCGTTCATTGCGTCTGATGATATTAGTAAGCTTAAAACAATATCAAACAATTCAGGAGGGATACAGGGAGGTATAAGTAATGGAGAGGATATTGAGATGAAAATAGCTTTTAAACCAACAGCAACTATTGGAAAGGAGCAGAAAACTGTTAATGCTGAGGGTAAAGAAGTACTAATGAAGGCCAAAGGTCGACATGATCCTTGTGTTTTGCCAAGAGCAGTGCCAATGGTTGATTCAATGGTAGCTCTCGTACTAGCAGATCATTTGCTTCTTCATCATGCCCAATGCTCAATTATTAAATAGAAATAATTCTTTTATTTGATTTTATTCTAAGCCATTCATGTATCTTTGGATCTATTTTATTATTTTTAAAACCCATATCCCCAATTACAATAGCTTTATATCCTAGAGATTTATATAGCGGTATATCAGATATGGATAGGCCTCCAGCAGCAATAAAATCTATGTTTTTATATTGAGATATATTCAATAATTCAATATTATCTTTCACTGGATAAATTTTGATAATTTTACAATTCAAATGTATTGCTTGGTTAAGATCTTTTAAATGTTTGATTCCAGGAATTAATAAATGATTTTTTGAATTCGAATAATCTAGAAGTTCTCTATCCCAACCTTTCATCATTGAATAATTTAAACCTATTTTTATAGAGTCGTCTATCGATTTCTTATTTCTTATAGAGGCAGAGCCTAAATAAAGCTTAGGGAACTTTAATCTTAAATTTAATGCGTAATCTAGCCAATCTTTATTATGAGACCAGCTGATTTCGATATTTACAAAGCCTGCTTTTATTAAAAGTTCAATTTCTTTTTCAATTAAACCCCTATCCGTAGCATTTTTATAAATATTTTTAGAAGGTTTTATTAGTAAAAAAAAAGATTCTGACTTTAATTTTTTAGAGAAAGTATCTTTTTTTTTTTAATGGATTTATCAGATTTTTTCAAATCAGATATAGTTAGCAACTTTAACCTCAGAGCGGTTAAGTAAATCTTGGATATCTTCTGTGTCAATTGTTTCTCTCTCAATAAGCATTGAAGCCATTTCGTCAAGAACACTTCTGTTATCAGAAAGGACTTTGGTAGCTCTCTTATATGCTGTATCAACAAGCTCTGAAACTTCTACGTCAATTGTCGCTGCAGTATCTTCGGAAAAATCTCTTGTCGCGCTCATGTCTCTCCCGAGAAACATCCCCCCTTGTGATTGCCCCAAGGCTACTGGACCTATTTTGTCGCTCATTCCAAATTTAGTAATCATTTGTCTTGCGACATTAGCCACTTGCTGTAAATCGTTAGAAGCACCTGTAGTAACTTCCTCTTCTCCATATACTATTTCCTCTGCAACTCTTCCACCAAGGGCTACAGCCATTTGATTTTGTAGGTAAGAACGTGAGTAAAGACCGGACTCCATTCTTTCTTCACTAGGAGTAAAGAAGGTTAGTCCTCCTGCTTGACCCCTAGGTATTATGGATACTTTTGCTACAGCGTCATAATCAGGCATACAAGCGCCAACTAAAGCATGACCTGCCTCGTGATAGGCAACAAGTTCTTTCTTTTTATCACTTATAACTCGATCTTTTTTTTCTGGTCCCGCCATTACTCTCTCGATAGCATCTCCTACTTCATCATTACTAACAGTATCTAGGTCTTTTCTTGCAGCAAGGATAGCAGCTTCGTTTAAAAGGTTGGCCAAATCAGCACCTGTAAATCCAGGCGTTCTTCTTGCCACTTTATCAAGGTCTACATCTTTTGAGAGAGTTTTATCTTTGGCATGAACATTTAAAATTTGTAATCTTCCAGCGTAATCAGGTCGATCTACAGTTACTTGTCTATCAAATCTACCTGGTCTCATTAAAGCTGAGTCCAAAACATCTGGTCTGTTAGTTGCTGCCACAATAATAATGCCGGAATTACCCTCAAAACCATCCATTTCAGTTAAAAGTTGGTTTAAAGTTTGTTCTCTCTCATCATTTCCACCTCCCATACCAGCCCCTCTTTGTCTTCCAACAGCATCTATTTCATCAATAAAAACAATACAAGGTGCATTTTTTTTAGCTTGCTCAAATAAATCTCTAACCCTACTTGCACCAACCCCGACAAACATTTCAACAAACTCAGATCCAGAGATTGAGAAAAAAGGAACTCCTGCTTCTCCAGCAACTGCCTTAGCTAAAAGAGTTTTCCCTGTTCCTGGGGGTCCCACTAATAGAACGCCTTTGGGAATTTTTGCTCCAACTGCAGTAAATCTGTCAGGACTTTTAAGAAAATCTACAACCTCTGTGAGCTCTAATTTTGCTCCTTCAACACCAGCAACATCTGAGAAAGTTACTTGAGTAGAAGGTTCCATTTGAAGTCTAGCTTTACTTTTCCCAAAACTCATTGCTGGGTTACCACCACCACCACCACCATTTCCATTTTGTGATCTTCTAAATAGAAAGAATAAACCTCCTATTAATAAAACTGGGAAAATTAAACTACTTATAGCTTGCTGCCACGGATTAGCTAATTTTGTCGGTGTAACGGCTATATCTACATCATTCTCAGTTAGGATTTTTAGTAAATCTTTATCAGGAGCAAGATTTACTTCAGATCTACTTCCATCATTTTCAACAACTTGTGCAGTTCCACTATCCGGGGATAATAAAACCCTGCTAACTTCCTTATCTTGAACAGCTTCTATAAAATCGCTATATCTAAGAGTTTTGGTTGCATTCTCAGTGTTAGGTTTATCAAAAACAGAAGTACCTATAAAAATCACTGTAATTACTGCTAGAACGTAAAGTCCTACGTTTCTCCAACGTTTGTTCACGATAAAAAAATCTTTATTAAATTTATAATACTAATAATAAAACAATATTAAGACTTTCTAAGTACATCTACTACACTTTTAAATGCGAACCATTCAGGAATTGAATCTCCATTTCTCAGCTTTTTTCTGAATTCTGTACCGCTTAGTTTCATTATCTGAAATTTTTTCTCTTTTGCTTCTTCGGCAGTTATGTAACCTTTTTCTATTGTGTATACCAAATTTTTTGAAGGCACAGTTTTCATCAATAACTCTTCTGCGCATTCATTGGCAAAATTCTGGGCATCATAAGGTCCATAAAAGTCTTCACCAGTAGATGATGATTTACATCCTGCCATATCCCTACCAATTATAAAATGAGTACATCCATAATTCCTTCTTATAATCATGTGTTGAAGAGCTTCTCTAGGACCCGCCATATGCATTGAGTATGGTAAAAAAGCCCATTTTATTTTCTTGTTAGAAATTTCTTCCTCTAATTTTTTATAGGTCAAATATCGTACTTTACCTGGAATATCATCTTGCTGTGTTGGCCCGCATGTTGGATGAACCAAAACAACTGAATTTGAGGAAACATTTTCCGATTGTAAGGCGTTAGTAAATAATTCATAATGAGCTCTATGAATTGGATTTCTACATTGAAAAGCAACTACATCAAAATTAGCAGGTAATAAATCTCTTACTTCTTTTGGTGTCTTACATGGAAAGTCTCTATTTGGTAGCTCCAAGCCATAAACTTTACCCCCTATATAGTACCTGCCTCTTTCATTGAAAATCATTTTTACTGCAGGATGATACAAGGAATTAGTCCCGTAACAAAATTCTGCTTCTTCGGATTTATCTGGCTCCCATTTTGAACTTACTTCTAAAACCGCTAATTTTTGTGTTTTATAAGTGAGTAATATTTTCTCCCCCGCCTTGATGTCTTTATTATTTGTATCAAATACAATCGGCAAACCAAAGAGTAAACCTTTTGTATCTCTATGGCTTGTAATTACAGATTTATACTCTTCTTTATCCATAAATCCTTCTAGAGGAGAAAATCCGCCAACCATTAAAAGTTCTACATCACAAGCATTTCTATCACTGCATTCATGCTCATAAGAAACTTGAGAAAGAAGCTTTAATTTCAGTTCTTCATCCTTAATAATTAATTCTTTTAGTTCTCCTCCATAGGCAGGTATTAAACCTTTTGAATCTCTTTTAGATTCTTGTTGTGAATTCATTTTAAGATTTTTATAAGATAAATTAAAAAAAAAGAGGGCTTTCTTAAACCCTCTTTTTTTATCTTTATTTAGAATTAAGCTTTTCTTCCGTAAAGCTCACCAATTATTTTTACATCAAGAGGTTCTTTTGATCCCATATCTGTATCGGAAGGTTGGATCGCCACAAATGTACCTGTAAATTCATCTGTATCAGAATCTACATTTTCAATTGATAGTGTTACTACTCCAGTGCCATTTACATCTACTTTGATATTTTCTTTAGCAAGTTCTTCATCATCTCCCCCAAGGGCAACTAAACCTTGAGCGTATTCAACGCCAGTATTTTTTGCTCTTGCTTTAGGATCTAAAAAATCTCCTGTTCTATAATTAGGTGTGAATGTAGCACCACTGACTTCTGTCCCGGGCTCGATTGATGAAGGTAGATCAGCTGTTAAATCTTTAGCAGAGAATGCGAATGGAACCTCTAAACCTCCAGGGGTTAAAACAGTAATTAATTGAAAATCAATTCCACCTTTTTCAGTAAATGTTCCAGAGTCTATATCTCCATATACCTCTGTAACTGTAGTGTTATTTCTAGGGCTAATAATTTTTGTTGCAACAAATTCTGCTTCTTTTCTTTTTGAGCCCGGAACTTTTACATAAACTTCTGTTGGATGCATGCATATCCCTTTTAAGGAATCACCATTTTCTAAAGATATTGATCCGACTAAGGATGAGTCTAAAGAAGGACAATCGTTAGCTTTACCTGTGTTTACAACATCTGTAAATTGGGCATTTCCTCTCTCGGAGAAGGCGTATGTTTTATCTGTGACAAAAGCAAAAGTTAAACAAAAAGAAATAACTAAAGCTAAGAAAGAACGAATTC
>QCUP01000045.1 GCA_003208885.1 Prochlorococcus sp. AG-679-K21
CGCATCAATTACAGGAAAAGTCAGTGACGTAAGAGATTTTATTAACAAATGAGTATCAAATTCATACCTCCAATCGGGAAATTTTCTCGAATAAAAGGGAAATGTATCTCATTATTTGGAGATGATATTGATACTGATAGAATAATTCCTGCTCGATTTCTTAAATGCATTGATTTTGATTCATTGGGTAAATCTGTCTTTGATGATGATCGTAAAACTCTTAAAGGAAATCACCCCTTTGATTTAGAGACTAATAAGGGATCCTCAATACTTATTGTTAATAGTAATTTTGGATGTGGTTCAAGCAGAGAGCATGCTCCTCAAGCATTATTGAGATGGGGAATAAAAGCTATCATTGGAGAAAGTTTTGCAGATATTTTTTACAGTAACTGTATTGCAATTGGAGTTCCATGCTTTACTCTTCCAAAAGAATCAATAAAAGAAATCCAGCAATATTTGAATGACAAGAATTTATTCTTAGAGATTGATCTTTTCGAATCGACTGCAAAAGCAAAAAATTTAAAATTTAATCTTGAAATAAAAGAAAGTTCAAAAAAAATGTTTTTATCTGGTGAATGGGATGCTACTTCGAAACTACTTGAGAATACGGATTTAATTGAAAAAAAATTAAATGATTTACCTTACATAAAATTTAATAACAATTAATGAAGCTATTTGAAACCAAATAAAGTGAAAAGAATTCCTCCTGATTCATTGTGCGGTTTATAAAAAACACCTATTTCGTATGATCGCTTTTGCCAATTTAATGAGATTTTTGAATTAATGAAATCACCATAATCTTTTGAATCGCTATCTAAATTAAGGGTTGCATTACTTTTAAGAATTATAGGTCCAAATAATTGTTGATCAAAGGCAATATCCAGAGTGAACTTATCATAAATCTGATCAAATTTGAACATACTATCTCCACTTCTTATCTTATAAAAAGGTAATACACTTATTCTGGTGTAGTCAAAAAATTTATTCTGAAAATTCCCAAAAATAACTTCCGGACCAGCACCGAAACCCAAGTATTTTTGATTATTGCCACGCTCATACAAAGAATATAATATTGCTAATTTTGTATTAAGACTAAGTCCCTTCTGAATTGGCGTAAAAATATATTTGTACGAACTATCAATAAATTGATTTGAGGAATTATCAATATTTATTGGGATTTTTTGATCTAAAGAATAAAAGAAATCACCTTTGAAACTAGTCACCAAGTTTTTACTATTTAAAGCTTCCGCCTTAATATTTGCCAGACCTAAAGATAAAATTTCTGTCTTCTTAATTCCATTAACTTCCCAAGTATTTTGTTTTTCTAATTTCGAACCATACCCTAAATAAATTTCAGATTCACCAATTGAACCATTCCAAATCCTATCTCTATATACCCCATAAAAACTTTTATCCCATTTTGATTTTAAAAAAGTAATTTTTTTACTTAACTTAGCTTTAACTCTTAGAGCATCCGATAACTTACCAAAGTCAAAAGAGTTAATCTTACTATCGGTTTCCAAATCCCAATTATTTATCTTTCCTTTAATTTGAGAGTTAAGACCAAGATAATCTTTAAAGGTTGTATCTCTCTTAACTCTATTGGCAGTAATTGAATCTTCTTTCTTTACAAAACTTTTTGTATGACCTTTTAGGGATCTTTGAAGTAAAAATTGTGGCTCTATATCAAGTACAAAATCATTAAACAAATTTATAGTATTAAATTTTCTTCCAATGAAATAGCCATCTTTATCAATATTGTCATAACCTAAATTCCATCTATTTTCAAAAGAAAAACTATCTCCTGATTTTGTTAAAGTTCTTTCACCAAACAAAAAGGGAAAAGAAATTTTCTCATCCAAAATTAAATAATTTAAGGAAGATTTGAATCTTAATTTTTCGTTTCTATAAATAGCTTCAAGTGAATTGATCTCTATCTTAACTTGCTTTAAATCGAGTAAGTCATTAGTAAAAATAGCTTTTTCACTCTTCCATTTTTCTCCATCAATTTCTATTTTATCCGTAATAAATACCCAATTTTTTACTGCATTAGGAGTATATAAAACTTTTTCCTTAAATATCTCTTTTGAAATTTCAATATTTTTAAGATCTGAAGTTTCAAAATCAGAAAACAAATCATAAAAAAGATTATCTGTTTTTAATAATCCTTTGACATCGAACAAATAACCTTTATTACTTTTGAAATCATATTCAAAGCTATTCATCTTGAATAGTTGATCGCCAATTGTCAATGAAATATTTCCTTTGGCTCTTACAGTATTTTTCGTTTTATCATAAATTAGACTATCTGCTTTGAGAATGTTACCTCTATAAAAAACAAGGACATTACCCTTTGCCTTTAAGATATTATTTTCTTCAGATTGTATTTCAGATTGTATCTCTAACTCGTTTTTGATATCAAGTGAGTTGGCCAAAAGAAAGGAAGAATCATCCCTATGAATTTGTAAGATATGGTCTTTAGAATTACTTTTATAGTTACCTTTAAACTTGTGAAATGATGTTTTACTGGACGCAGGTATATGTTTTGCAGGAACTTTATAAACCCATTTGATACTTTTTGATTGAGAAAAACTTTTTGCGTCATTAAGAAAAAACTCTATTGCTTTAACAGAAGGAGATAAGTTTATTAATGCAGGAACAAAAAATATAGCTTTAATAAGATTTCTAATCTTCAAAATGATGAGCCAATTAATTAAGAAAGTTAATCTTGAGGACTTTCTAAGTCTTTTCTATTAGGTGTTCTTGTAGGGTCACTAGCTAAAAAACCAAATAGAAAGATTCCTACAAAGAAAAATACGATTGTGTAAACTGAAATTTTTAAGGCGAGCATGGAATTGCAATTGCTAACAGATTTATATCCTATTAAATTTATATTTAAATTATGTGAAAAGGTTTACTTTTTGTATTTTTGGTAAATTTTGAAATACTTTCTACAATCATAAATTGGTTAAAAACTCTTTAATCATCATGGTCGTCCCAAGGATCAGTTAGTTTTGCCGCTTTTGGACCAAAAGCTGTCCATAGTCCAAAACCTGTTAAAGCCAACAGTACAGCAAGTATAGTTACTGCTACAGATACAGCAGGATCAGGTGCGGATGATAAAGTTTGCATCAATTTTAGTAAATTTGTGAACAATTTATGTATTAGTTCTTATACAATAACGAAATATATTCGATTTAGAGAAATTACTATGGGCCAAAAAACTGCATTAGGAAATCTTTTAAAAGCTATTGGAAATTCAGGTCAAGGAAAAGTTGTTCCTGGATGGGGAGCTGTTCCTATTATGACCGTCATAGGTTTACTTTTACTTGTTTTCCTTGTTATTCTCTTACAAATATATAATCAATCCCTACTCCTTCAAGGATTCTCAGTAGATTGGAATGGAAATTAAATTTCTTAAATTACTTTTCATAGAGTGATTCAGATTTTATTAAGTAAAGAATTTTAATAGGTAAAAATTTATAATTTTGTTAGTAAGAAAATAAAAATCTCTTATAATTTTGTGTCCTCATGCACATTAGAAAAACCTTGTTAAGTTTTTATTTTATAATTTATAAAAATTTATAAATAAAGTTTCAATTATGAACAATAATGAGAAATTTATAATTGGTTTAGGCAATCCTGGTAAAGAATATATCAAAAATCGACATAACATTGGATTTTTACTACTTGATAACTTTGCGGAAAAATATGATTCTAAATTTACTTTGAAAAATAAGCTTAAAAGTTGGTATTCAGAATTCAAAATAAATGATTCTACTTACAAATTATTTATGCCTAATACTTTTATGAATAATAGTGGAGATGCTGTAAGGGCAATAGTGGATTGGTACAAAATAGATTTGGATCAACTTTTTATAATAGCTGATGATATTGATCTACCTCTGGGAAAAATTAGATTTAGAAAAAAAGGAAGTTCTGGAGGACATAATGGTCTTAAAGATATCATTAAGAAATTGCAGACTGAAAATTTCAATAGGATAAAAATAGGTATAGGGTCCCCAACTTTTAATGAAAATAACAAAAAATTCAATACTATTTCTCATGTCTTAGGGAATATATCTTCAAAAGAAAGTTTAACTTTAGATAGAGTTTATAAAAAATTAATCGAATCACTCATAGAATTAAATGTTAAAAATGAAGATTATATTATTAGTGAATTAAATTCTTTCCATAGAGAAAAGAATTAATAAATGAAAGCAAAACCTGAGACAACCGCACATGTAAGTGTAAAAGAATACTGTTTCTCAAAAAAAGAAGTAAAAGGAGTCGTGGAAGCAAGCGATTTCAAGTGGTCCTTCACATGGTCATTTGGAAAAGGAGTTTTGTTTGTAAACCCTCCTTTAGGCAGAGCATTAATTGAAGATTCATTATTGAGATTCCTTTTAAAGAAAGATTATGAGCTTGAAGCTGGAAATGAATATAAATTTACTATTTCAGCCAAGTTTTAATATTAATTTTTTCACTAACATCAAATTTAATATTAAAAAAATCTTCCATAATTATTAACGCAGCTAATGCATCTAAATTTTTATTCAAAATAAATATCTCTCTTGGTATAAAGGATTTTATACCTATTAAAGGGAAAATATCAAAATATCTTTGCTTAGCCCTATAAGTTGAATTTTTTTCTTCAGCAATAATCAAATCAGGCTCAAACTGATTTAAATATTTTATGTAATTTTTACTGCTTGTTCCATTGCCGATCAATAAGTGAACATATTTTTCGCTGTGATATTTTTTTTTAACATACTTTAAAAGTAGATGACTCTTAATAACTACTGCTTCATAAACTCTTTTTTCTTTAATATCAGCTATTATTACACCACATTTCGATTGGCCAGGATCAATAGCTATAACTTTAGACATCTAAGCTTCTGGATAATTTATATTGAGTTCAACGATCACGGGTTGGGCAGTCTTACTATCAATCAAAGAGACTACTTCTAATTCAAAATTAGTTTTATCATTTTTATTTAAAAAGTTTCTTAATTCTTTTACTGAATCGCTTCGTAATTTAATTTCATTTGTAAGTGAACCTCTTCTCTTGACTTCAGCTAAACTAGAGGATAATAGAAAATTTATCTTGTCGCCAAAATCTTTTTTATTAAAGTCTTCTTGTTTGAAATCAATCTTAGTTATTCTTTCACCTTTTCTAACTATTATCTTATTTTCTGTTATTTCAGGAAAAGCATACACATAGTTTTCCCCGTTTAAAACATTCCTTACAGATTTTATATTAATTACCCAATCACCTCCTTGTAAAATAGTATTTTGCATCTCTTCTAT
>QCUP01000046.1 GCA_003208885.1 Prochlorococcus sp. AG-679-K21
TTAAAAAAATTTAAGAAACAATTACCTTCCCAAGAAGATTTAGCCATAATTGTTTTCTTGATTACTTTATTTAAGTTACTAAAAATATTTTGTTATGAGTAATAAAAAAGAAATTGTTGTAACTGATTGGATTAAGCAGAATTGCCAAGAGGGTAATTTTTTAAACCTTACACTTAGTTCTGATCAAAGAAGAGTCTTCAGGGGAAAAAGAAAATCAGATTGTAATCAAGAACTTCAATTACAATTACCAAGAGAGGGGAAATTGAATGATGGAGATATCCTTCGAACAAATCACAAAAAACTCTTTGTACAAATCATTGCGCAAAAAGAAAATTTAATAGAAATTACTACTAAAACAAATTTAGAGCTCATAAAAGTTGCTTATCATCTTGGGAATAGACATGTGGAAATTGAGATTAATGAAGATATCTTATTTACTAAAAGTGATTACATAATTGAGGAATTGCTTAAGAACTTTGATGTTGTTTTCTCAAAAGTTGAAAAAAAGTTTTTTCCAGAAATAGGAGCTTTTCATCATGAAAAAAAATCACTTAGTTAAGTATTTATTAATTAGTCCAAGTTTACCTGTGGGAGGTTTTTGTTATTCTGAGGGATTGGAAAGTTATTTAAAAATTAAGAATTTAGAAGAATCAGACCACATAAGGGATTTAATTACAAATGAATTAAAAATTGGGCAAATTAGAATTGAAGCAAAATGTTTAATAGAATTTTTTGATATTTTTGTAGAATTAAAATTTGCTAATAATGTTAAAGATAACAAAACAAGATTATTGAGTTTAGATAAATGGCTATTATCTTTTAGAGACACTGTTGAGATAAGAGATCAACAGACTCAAATGGCTAAATCACTTTTTGAATTGACTAAAGAATTTGGATTTGAATATTTATATAAAAAAAATAAAAATATCTCTTGGTCTTTAGCATGGAGTTGGGCTTGCTTCTCTTTTCAAATAAATAAATTAGAAATGATCGAAAATTTTATATATGCATGGACTGCGAATCAACTTAGTGCTGCGATAAGACTTATACCTATGGGTTCAATAAAAGCACAAACTATTCAACTTGAGTTATTGGATTTAATCTCAGAAGTTTCCCAAGAAATTGTAGACAGTAATATCAATGATCTTTATGTTGGGAATATAAGCTTATCTATGGCTCAACAAAACCATAATGATCTATATACAAAACTTTTTAGAAATTAATTTATGAGCAGCAAATTAAGAGTAGGAGTTGCGGGCCCAGTAGGCTCGGGAAAAACAGCATTAGTTGAAACTTTATGCATAGGTCTTAAAAAGAAATATAAAATAGCTGTTGTAACTAATGACATCTATACAAAGGAGGATGCTAATTTTCTTATAAAGAAAAGGATTTTAGAGGAAGGAAGAATTGTCGGGGTAGAAACTGGCGGTTGTCCTCATACTGCAATCAGAGAAGATTGTTCACTTAATAAAAATGCAGTAATAGATCTTGAAAACAAATATGATCCATTGGATTTTATTTTTGTTGAAAGTGGAGGAGATAACCTTGCGGCAAGTTTTAGTCCAGAACTTGTAGATTTATCTATTTACGTGATTGATGTATCAGCTGGGGATAAAATTCCTAGAAAAGGAGGTCCTGGGATTACAAGATCTGATTTGTTATTAATCAACAAAATTGATTTAGCTGATATGGTTGGTGCAAATTTAAATATTATGCAAAACGATACAGATTTGATGAGAGATGGTAAACCATGGTTTTTTACAAATCTTAGTTCCGGCAGTGGAGTTGATGACGTTATTAATTATTTAGTCGGTCAAATACCAAACATTTAAAGTCTAAAAAATAATCAGAAGTTTTATATTGAATTCAACAAAATGTTACCTATGCTACAAAACTAAATCCCACTCGTTTATAACTTTTAATTTATCCCCCCAATGTGGGTCAATTACCTAATTTAAACGAATTCATGAGAATTTCAAGGCGTATTTTGGCAGGTTTAGCTACTGCCTCTCTTGCCGTTTCAGTTACTTCCTGCGGAGGAGGTTCAGACACTTCCGGAAGTTTCGATGACACTGTAACTGTTGGTATCTTGCATTCCCTTTCAGGAACAATGGCCATATCTGAATCAACTCTTGTTGATACCGAAAAAATGGCAATTGCAGAAATAAACGCTGCCGGCGGAGTAACCGTTGGTGGAAAAAGCTACAAAATCGATTACATCGTTGAAGATGGTGCTTCCGACTGGCCAACATTTGCTGAAAAGTCTAAAAAATTAATCGACCAGGATGGAGTTCCAGTTGTATTTGGTGGATGGACATCTGCTAGTAGAAAGGCAATGCTTCCTGTGTATGAGTCAAAAGATGCATTCCTTTACTACCCAATTCAGTATGAAGCTCAGGAATGTTCAAACAACATTTTCTACACAGGTGCTTCACCAAACCAACAATCAGAACCAGCTACTGATTTTATGTATAAGAGGTCTCCTGCCGCTGGAAAACCATTTTTCCTAGTTGGTTCAGACTATGTTTTCCCAAGAACATCAAATACAATTACCAAAGAACAACTTAAATCACTTGGTGGAAAGGTTGTAGGTGAAGATTATTTACCACTAGGAAATACTGAAGTTGCTCCTATTATTTCCAAGATCAAAAAAGCATTAGCACCATCTGGTGGTGGAGTAATTATCAACACTCTTAATGGTGACCAAAACGTTGCTTTCTTTAAACAGATTCAAGATGCTGGGATTACTCCAAGTAATGGATATTATGTAATGAACTATTCTATTGCAGAGGAAGAAATCAGTACTATTGGACCTGAATTTTTAGAAGGCCATTATGGTGCTTGGAACTACATGATGTCTATCGACACACCTGAATCCAAGAAATTTGCAGCTGATTTCAAAGCTCTATATGGAAGTGATAGAGTAGTTGCCGATCCACAGGAATCTGCTTACAACATGGTTTATTTATGGAAACAAGCAGTTGAAGATGCAGGCACATTTGAGAACAGTGCTGTTAGAGAAGCTCTAGTAGGACAAACATTCGATGCTCCTCAAGGACCAGTTGAGGTTATGCCTAACCATCACCTTGCTCAAACAGTAAGAATTGGTTTAATCAAGCCAGAAGGTGGATTTGAGATTCTTGAAGAAACTGATGGAGTTGTATTCCCACAAGCATGGAACCAATTTGAACCTAGTTCAAAAGGTTATGCATGTGACTGGACAGATCCATCTAAAGGAGAAAGATATAAGCTTTAATTTCAAAGCTTACTTCTAAAGAGAAGAGGAGGCTTAATGCCTCCTCTTCTTATATCCACTTAAATTTTCTTCTTATTAAAATTGGAATTGCTTCTTGATAGTTTATTCAACGGTGTAGCGATCGGATCAGTTTTACTAGTAGCAGCTTTGGGCTTAGCTATTGTATTTGGTTTGATGGGTGTAATCAATCTTGCACATGGTGAACTAATGATGCTGGGTGCTTACACAACATATGTAACTCAATTAATTTTCAAACTCCCACTATTAAAACCCTATTACAACGCTTACGTTATAGTTTCTATCTTTTTTGCTTTTATTGTCAGTGGAGTAGTAGGAATACTTTTAGAAAAAACTGTAATTAGAAAGTTGTACGGAAGTCCATTAGAGACTTTACTTGCAACATGGGGAGTAAGCCTTATACTTCAACAGTTTGTCCGCAGTGTTCCTTTAGCTTATGGGACAGGACTAGTAATAAGTCTCATAATAGGTTTATTTCTACCATCAGTATTTTCATCAAAAGTAAAAGAGTCTATAAATTTTAAATATGTAAAATTTAGTTCATGGATATTTGCAGCTTTAGCGGGAGTTCTCTCCGGTAATTTAATTTCATCTTCAGTTAGCAAATTAAGTCGAGCCAGTGCAAGAAATGTGGATGTCACTGCTCCAGCATGGATGAGGGGTCAAGTTGAAATTCTTGGAACAGCTTTCCCAAAAACAAGATTAATGATAATAATAATTACTTTAATATCTGTGATTGCAATAACTTTATTTTTGAATCAAAGTGCTTGGGGTATGAGGATAAGAGCAGTAACTCAAAATAGAGAAATGAGTGACTGTCTTGGAATTTCAACAGAAAAAGTTGATGTTCTTACTTTTGGAATTGGTTCTGGATTGGCAGGTGTAGCAGGAGTTGCTGTATCTCTTTTGGGGTCGGTTGGACCTAATGTTGGAGGAAATTATATAGTTGGGTGTTTTATGGTTGTAGTTTTAGGAGGTGTAGGGAACCTATTGGGTACAATTTTTGCCTCTTTTGGAATAGGAATAATGACTGATTTAATTGGAGCTGGTCGCCTTTTATCAATATGGCCTGATATGCCTCTACCACTATCAAATACAATAAATTTCTTTGCAACTACCAGTATGGCTAGAGTTATGATTTTTGCGTTAATAGTAATATTCCTGCAATTCAAACCTACTGGTTTATTCCCCCAGAAAGGAAGGATGGTTGAGAGTTAATGGAATTTAAAAACTTAAAACTAAGCAAAAAAACAACTTTTGTTATTTGGGTGCTCATTATTGCTTTTATTATCGCAGCTCCATCAATTCTTCCTGTTTTCAGATTGAATCTTCTTGGTAGATATTTATCATTAGCTATTGTTGCTTTGGGTGTAGATCTAATTTGGGGATTTACTGGTTTATTGAGTCTTGGTCAAGGTATATTTTTTGCTCTTGGTTTAAAACTGATACATTACTATCAAGTCTTCTTATGAATTCCATGTCGTGATCTATAACAACCACAGTATTTTCTCCAGATAATGATTTTAATAAATCTGCTGTCAAATCAGTTTCCTCATCTGTAAGACCTGCAACAGGTTCATCAACGAGCATTAAATCTGGTTTTTGACCTAGTAACATTGCTATTTCTAACCATTGTTTTTGACCATGTGATAAAGCACCAGCTTTTGAATTAATTTTTTTAGATAAGTTTATAACTTTCATTAAATGTTCTATTTCATCTAATTGATCATT
>QCUP01000047.1 GCA_003208885.1 Prochlorococcus sp. AG-679-K21
TCCTCTCTAGTTGTTTAAATTCAGTCTCTTTAGCTTTAATTTTATTTTCAAGTTTTTCTCTTTCTTTTTCTAAAGGTATCAAAACTTGTTTACTTTCTTGCAGTTTTTTCTGTAAATCGCCTAACCTAAACAGCCCAACTCTCAACTGTCTATTTACTAATATCATTAAGAACAAAGATGAGGCACTTATTAAGCTACCTGTGAAAACTGTAATTAAAATTGCCGTTTTTTTTGGTCTTAACTTTAGAATACTAAATCTAGCCTTACCTATTTTTGAACCTAATAAGTCTCCTAATGTTGAAATTAAACCTCCAAGCAGTAATAAGAAAATAATGAAAAGCCACCCAGACACAATATTTTTATTTATTTAATTACTATTTACATAATAGAGAATTAATTGATTAAGTATCAATTAAATCTTTTTGAAAGTGCTATTGGATCAAAAACTGTAATCTTCTTTCTTTCAATAGTTAATAATCCTGAATCTTTCAAATCTCCTAATAATCTTGTAATCGTAACTCTTGTAGAACCTATTGCTTCTGCTATAGCTTGATGAGAAAGTCTCAAATCAATAGTAATACCCTTTTCACTTGCCACTCCAAAATCTCGACACAAAACCATTAAAAAACTTACTAGGCGAGATGACATGTCCCTATGAGTAAGAGTTTCTATCATTGTTTCTGTTTGTAGAATCCTGCTTGAAAGGCCTTGCAAAAGTAAAAGACCAACGGATGCATCTGCTTCAATTGCTCTCAAAACAGAATTTGCAGGAGCTGTAATCATTTCAACTCTTGTAAAAGCAATCGCATGATAAAAACGGTCGGACCTATGACCTGTTAAAAGAGATAAAACTCCAAAAAGGCTATTTTCTCTTAACAATGCAACAGTAATTTCTTCTCCTGATTCATAAACTCTTGACAACCGTACTGCTCCTCTTCTTATTAAATAAACTCTTTCAGCAGGATCTCCAGGAAAAAATATTGTTTTGGATCTCTCAACCATTTCTGTACTAGCCCCTTCAAGACCCTTTATCACTTCCATTAAAGTTCTATTAATTGGAAAACGTTCACCAATAGTATTAATAGTATTTTGTCCGGAAGGTTGCGGAGTTAAGCGGCTGAATCCTCTAGAAGCAGGTAACATAAATATCTTTACTATTAAAAAATTTAAGGAGACAGCAAGAAATAACTTGTATCAACAGTAACATTTTTGAATTCTTATATTTTTAAAAAAATTATTATTTTAAAAAATTTTTTCCTCTAAGAAGCTCCTTTAAGGAAAATTACACTATATGCAGTGTTCTTAAATTCAAACTATACTTAATGTAGAAAAGTAAATCTCAAATAATGGTAGTCAGTTCGTCAAATAGTTATCTAACCAGTAACCATGAAGTTGTAAACATAAATAAAAACAAAGAATTTAAACTAAAAAAGATAAATCAAAATGGTCAGATTCAGATTTATCAATCTTCTTACAGAGGAAGTTATTCATCCATTATCAGAGATTCACTAAGAAATGCAGCTTTAGGAAGAAAAGTACTTTTGGTGCAACTAATGAAGGGAGGTGTAAAACAAGGGATTTCCAATGCTCAAAAGCTTTGCGGTAATCTTACCTGGATAAGATCTTCAAATTCTTATGATCATTATGAGTCAGAAAACATAAACAATAATATGTCGAAATCTATTAATAATTCAATAATAGAATTATGGGATTTTTGCAAAAAAGAATTATTTTCTGGAGAATATGATCAAATTATTCTTGATGAAGTTTTCCTAGCTATCGAGATGAATATTATCGATAAATATGATTTGATTTCAACACTTGAAAACCGATTCATATCAGGAGATGTAATCCTTACTGGTACATCCATTCCGAAAAATTTCTTATTAATGGCTGACCAAATTACAGAACTTCGCTCATAAAAATCATGCTCAAAAATGATCTTTGGATAAACCAAAAAGCATCCGAAGGAATGATAAATCCTTTTCAATCAAATTTAATCAGACATCTGGATCCTAATAATAAAAAAAATGCGGTTTTAAGTTATGGATGTTCATCATACGGCTATGATTTAAGACTATCTTCTAAAGAGTTCTTAATATTTAAGCATGTCCCAGGAACAGTTATGAATCCGAAGAAGTTTAATCCTGATAATTTAGAAAAAACTATTCTTCATGAAGATAAAGATGGTGATTTTTTTATTTTACCTGCTCATTCGTACGGCCTGGGAGTTGCTTTGGAGAAAATGAAAGTGCCAGAAAATATTACTGTAATTTGTATTGGTAAGAGTACTTATGCTCGTCTTGGAATAATCGTAAATACAACTCCAGCAGAGGCAGGTTGGGAGGGACACCTTACATTAGAATTCAGCAACAGTTCAGGTGCAGATTGTAGGATTTATGCAAATGAAGGCATTTGTCAACTATTATTTTTCGAGGGTGATCCTTGCTCTACAACATATGAAGATAGGAAAGGCAAATATCAAAATCAACCAGAACAGGTTACTTTAGCCAAAATTTAATATGAGAAAAGTTGAGCTAATTTCATTAACTCCAGATGCAGAAAAAACAATGGCGCATATCGCCAGAGTTTCTAATCCTTCTAATCAGGCTAATGATAAATTCTCCGGATTATTAAGATATTGTATACAACATGAGCACTGGTCAGTTTTTGAACAATCATGTATGACATTGAAAATCGAAACGAATAGAGGTATAGCAGCTCAAATCCTTAGACATAGATCATTTACTTTTCAAGAGTTCTCACAAAGATATGCTGAAACTAATTTACTAGGAAATGAAATTCCTATCCCAAACTTAAGAAGACAAGACAAAAAGAATCGTCAAAATAGCATTGATGACATACCGGATGAACTTAAAATAAAATTTTCAGAAAAAATTTCAAAACACTTTCAAGAGGCTAATAAATTATACGAAGAAATGCTCGATGAAGGAATTGCAAAGGAATGCGCTAGATTTATCATGCCCTTAGCTACCCCAACAAGAATCTATATGACTGGTTCATGTAGGTCTTGGATTCACTATATACAGCTAAGATCAAAAGAAGGAACGCAAAAAGAACATATGGAAATAGCTGAAGAATGTAAGAAAGTATTTATCAAATATTTTCCATCTGTATCTGAAGCATTGAATTGGAAATAAATTTATCCGTGACTTCTTGGGGAAGATTGATAATTTTTATTTTCTTTAATTATTGAGAATTCTGAATTTAGAATTTGTGATTTACCTCTATAATTAACGTATAAATTATCCAGAGATTCTTTTATAGTTTGTTCTTGCTGTTTTCCAATTAATGTAACTTCTAACTTAGCATCTTTATCAAAAATATTTACTTGAGGAATTCCATTAACATTGAAATTTCTTATATATTTTTCCCATTTTGGATTATCTACATTTAAAAAAACAAAATTAATGTCTTTTTCATATTCATTTTTTATATTATCAACCTTTGGAGCCATTTCCTTACAAACCTCACACCAATCTGCATAAAATTCTAGAAAAGTAGGTTTATTATTTGTAAAAGCTATTTCAGGATCAATAGATGATTGTCCAAATTTCTTAAGAAGAAAAGTGGGCTTAAATATAAAATTTTTCAACCCAATTACAGAGCAAATAATTAGAACCAAAAATAATATAAATATCGACTTTTGCGAGGAATTTAAAAAGGTTTGTTTATTTTCAGATTGCATTATCTAAATATCAATTTTATATATTTTATATAAATAATATAATTAAAGAGAATATTATTCTTTTTACTTTTAATCAACTGATAATATAAATATAAGTCGCAAAATACTTATAATTGTAGAAATCATAATATGCAATCTATATTTGGGACTGATGGAATTAGAGGAAGATTTAATAAGGAATTAACATATTCTCTAGCATATAAAGTTGGATATGCTGTAGGACTTCTAACGAAAAACCATAGTCCAATACTACTCGGCAGAGATACAAGAGTAAGTGGATATATTCTTCTTGAGGCCATATCAAGAGGTATTAATGCAGCAGGAAAAGAATACACATATTTAGGAATCTGTCCTACACCAGCTATCCCTTTCTTAATAAAAAAAGAACAATTTAGTAGTGGGATTATGATAACTGCAAGCCATAATCCTCCTGAATATAATGGTATTAAAATTTTCGATAATAATGGAGAAAAAATTAAAAAAGAATTTGAAAATCAAATAGAACTGATTTTAGAGACAGCAAAAAAGCCCATAGCATCTACTTATAAAAAAACAACAATAAAAGAAAATAACGACCTTTTTAATATCTATACCGAGGGACTTATTAATACTATGGGAGATGTCAACTTAGATGGAATGAAAATAATTTTAGACACATGTTACGGATCTGCGACTACCTGCGCGGATAGTATTTTCAAGAAACTAGGAGCTAATGTCAAGGTCATTAATAAAGAGCAAGATGGGTTGAAAATTAATTTAAATTGTGGGTCTACTTGCCTGGAGCCACTAATTACAGCCATAAAAGAAAACAATGCTGAAATGGGATTTAGCTTCGATGGAGATGCAGATAGAGTTATTGGGGTTGATTCAAAAGGAAATATATTAGATGGGGATCACATACTCTTTCTATGGGGAAGAGAACTTTTAGAAGAGAAATTACTTACAAATAAAACAATCATCTCAACAAGAATGGCCAATTTAGGTTTTGAAAATACTTGGAATAAAATTGGAGGGATTTTACATAGAACTGAAGTTGGAGATAAATTCATATTTGAAGCAATAAAGAACAAAAAGGCCTTAATAGGAGGGGAGCAATCAGGTCATATACTTTCAAAAATTAATAACTTTTGTGGGGATGGAATATTAACTGCAATTCAAATGTCAAAATACTGCAAGAAAAAAAATATCAGTTTAAGATCTTGGCTAGATAGTAGCTTCTTACCATATCCTCACAAACT
>QCUP01000048.1 GCA_003208885.1 Prochlorococcus sp. AG-679-K21
TGAAAATAACGAAACAGCAACTATAACTTTATCGAACGCATCAAATGCATCTATTAGTGATTCAACTGCGACGCTGACCATTACCGATGATGATGATCCTCCAAGTATGACAATTGGAGATGTAACTACATCTAATGAAAATGCAGCTAATGCAACATTCACTGTTACTCTGTCCGGAACATCAACGGTAGATGCAACAGTTGCTTATGCAACATCAAATGGAACAGCAACAGCGGGATCTGACTACACTGCAACTTCTGGAACATTAACGATTTCTGCAGGCTCTACTACTGGAACATTTAATGTTCCAGTTCTTGCAGACACCACAGATGAAAATAATGAAACAGCGACTATAACTTTATCCAGTCCAACAAATGCATCTATAAGTGATTCCACCGCGACATTAACTATCACGGATGATGATGCAGCTCCAACACTTAGCTTTAATAATTCCAGCGGATCTGATCAATACACAATTACAGAACAAGATGGAACACAGGCAGTAGATATAAGATTATCAGCTGCTTCTGGCAAAACTGTAACTGTTGATTATGCAACTAATAGTATAGACTCTTTCGCGAGCTTTACCAAAACAAGTATTTATGATGGAGGAAGTCCTTCATATGGCATATTTGGACCTAATGATGTAAAAATTGCTGATATTGATGGGGATGGGGACTTAGATATATTAGCCGCGTTATATGAGCCAGCTTTACCTAGTGGACAAAGTAATAAAACAATTGATGGTAAAGTCAGTTGGTTTGAGAATGATGGGGCAACTAATCCAAGTTTTTCAATTAATGACGTTTATACTACTCATGACCAGGTAAATGCTGTATTTCTAAAAGATATAGATAAGGATGGAGATGTAGATATTGTTTCCTTTTCATCTGAGAATGATGAGGGATTGATGTGGCATGAAAATGACGGAGCGGTAAATCCAGGTTGGACTCATCATAATTTGGCTGCAATTGCAGCATATGGTTTACACGTTATTGATATTGATCAAGATGGTGATGAAGATATACTCTCTTCAAACGTCTCACTATCTAGCGGTTCAATAAGTCTTTTTAAGAATGATGGAGCCTTAAATCCATCTTTTGTTCAATCAAATATAACGTCGGTTGGATACGTTATGGATATATTTGCAGCAGATATAGATAGTGATGGGGATATTGATATTATTTCAGCAGGAGATGTCTTGAAGTGGCATGAAAATGATGGAACTAGTTCTCATAACTGGAATACTACTACTATTTATACCAGTGATAATTCTGCTAGAGCCATTAAAGTTGGAGATGTAGATGAAGATGGAGATTTAGATTTAATTTCAAGTGATGCTAATGGGAAACTTTTTTTACATAAAAATGATGGTAATGATGATCCTTCCTTCACAACAACATTAATAGATTCAAGCCAATCCGATATAATGTCGATCCATCTTGGAGATTACGATAATGATGGGGATTTAGATATTGTTGCTGCATCACAAAATGATGATAAGGTTTCTTGGTATGAAAATCTTGGAAAAGGCGATGCTTTTTCAATTGTAAATATTACTACAAGTGCTGATGCTGCTTGGGGAGTTTACTCAGGTGACTTAGATAATGACGGAGATTTAGATATCGTTTCTGCTTCTTACTTAGATGGAAATATTTCTTGGTATGAATCAGATTCTGCAAGTAATAATGATACTTCAGTTATGGCTCAAGCTGGTCCACTTGAAGATTACATATCTACAAGTGGAAGTGTAACCTTCAGCCCAGGAGAAACTGTTAAAACATTTACGGTCTCAGTAAAAGAAGATTTTATTCCGGAAAATAATGAAACAGTACAACTTTTATTGTCTAATTCAAGCAATGCAACTCTTGGAGATAGTTCTGGGGCAGTAATTATCACAGATGACGAAACAAATGTCTGGACTGCTAGTGATATAACGACAAGTGCAGATAACGTAACTGATGTATTTATAGCTGACATGGATGGTGATGGCGATCTCGATATTGTGTCTGCCAATGAAAATGAAGATACAGTTGCTTGGTATGAGAATAATGGTGCTGCAAATCCAACTTTTACAGCAGCTAATATTGCTACGAATGCTGATTCTGTTAGGGATGTACATGTTGCCGATATTGATGGCGATGGTGATTTGGATATAGTTTCTGCTTCTCACAACGACGATACAATCGCTTGGTATGAAAATAATGGAGCAGCAAATCCAACATGGACTGCAGCTGATATAGCGACAAATGCTGACGGAGCACGGGGGATTTATGTAGCTGATATGGATGGAGACGGAGATCTAGATATCGTCTCTGCTTCTGATTTAGACGACGCGATTGCTTGGTATGAAAATAATGGAGCAGCAAACCCTACCTTTACTGCAGCTGATATCGCAACAAGTGCAGATGGTGCGAATGACGTGCATATCGCTGATATGGATGGAGATGGAGATTTAGATATCGTCTCTGCTTCAAGTGGTGATTCCACCATCGCTTGGTACGAAAACAATGGAGCAGCAGACCCAACATGGACTGCAACTAATATTTCTACTAATGCTGATACCCCGGGGGATGTTCATGTAGCTGATATGGATGGAGAGACTCACAGTAAATGTTGCATTGGCAGCATTTTCATTAGATGTGGTTACATCTGCAATTGTCATACTTGGAGCAGAATCGTCATCAGCAATAGTTAATGTCGCGGTGGAATCACTGATAGTTGCATTAGATGCATTGGATAGAGTTATCGTCGCTGTCTCATTTCCTTCATAATTGGTATCTGCAAGAACTGGAACGTTAAATGTTCCAGATGTTGTTCCCGCAGATATCGTTAATGTTCCAGATGTTGCTGTGTAATCTGCACCTGCAGTCGCTGTTCCATTAGATGTTGCATAATCAACGGTAATATCACGCTTTGCTGCAGCAGACAGGCTGACTGTAAATGCCGCGTTTGCGGCATTCTCATTGGAGGTCGTCACATCTGCAATTGTTAATAGATGATTACCTGCAGCACCTTGGTTTTCGTACCAGGCAATGGTGTTGTCATATATAGAGGCAGAAACTATATCTAAATCTCCATCACCATCTATATCTCCTACATCTACATTCATCGCCCCATCAGCAGTCGTTGCTATATCAACTGCTGTCCAAGTAGGATCATGTGAGCCATCGTTTATATACCAGGCGATAGTATCGTCTGCTTCAGAGGCGGAAATTATATCTAAATCTCCATCGCCATCTACATCTGCAACTTGGATATCACTCGCTTCATCTGCAGAAGTTGCAATTATTGCGGTAGTAAATGTAGGATCTGCTGCTCCATTATTCTCGTACCATGCGATCTTATCGTCTGTTTCAGAAGCAGAGATGATATCAATATCTCCATCTCCATCCATATCTGCTGCAAAAATTCCATGCGCATAATCTGCATTTGTAGCGATATCAGATGCAGTAAATGATGGGTCTGCTGCTCCATTATTTTCGTACCAGGAAATAGTATCGTCTTCTCTTGATGCGGCAACAATATCCATATCACCATCGCTATCTATATCTGCAACAAATACATCTCTTGGGCCATCAGCAGAAGTTGCAATTGTTGTTGCTGCAAAGGTTGGATCTGCTGCTCCATTATTCTCTAGCCAGGTAATCTTATCGTCATAAGTAGAAGCGGCGATAATATCTTGATCTCCGTCACCATCTAAATCATGAATATAAACTCCATAAGCATGATCCAAATTAGTGACAATATTTGCCGCAGTAAACGTTGGGTTGGCTGCTCCGTTATTTTCATACCAGGCAACAGTATCGTCAAAAGCAGAGACAGAAACTATATCTAAATCTCCATCATTATCCATATCTGCAACATGAACATCACGGGCACCATCGGCACTTGTGGCTATATCATTTCCAGTAAATGATGGATTTGCTGCACCATCATTTTCATACCAGGCAATGGTGTCACTATCGTATTCAGCAGAAACTATATCTAAATCTCCATCGCCATCTATATCTGCTAAATGAACATCTCTGGCATTATCTGCATCAGTAACTATATCTGTAGCGGTCCAAACAGTTGTATCGTCATCATTAATCAATACTGATCCATAAGCATCAAGAATTGAAGCATTTACAGGATTAGATAATTGGAATCTTGCCGCCTCATTATTCTCTGCTATGAGATCTTCTTTTACAGTGACAGTAAATGTCTTTACTGTTTCGCCTGCAGCAAAAGTCACACTTCCACTTGCAGCCGTATAGTCATCGTCTAATTGTGCATAAACTCCAACATCATTATTTTGAGCTACATCTGATTTGTACCAGGCAATAGTGTCATCATTTATAGATGCAGAAACAATATCTAGATCCCCATCTCCATCAAGATCTGCAATAAAAATATCATTTGCATTATCTGCACTAGTAGCTATATCCGCAGGGGTGAATGTTGGATTTGCTGCTCCATCATTTTCATACCAAGCAATTGTATCGTCCTCTCTAGAGGCAGAGACAATATCTAAATCTCCATCTCCATCAATATCTGCTACCTGAACAGCCATAGCTCCATCAGCGCTGGTTGCTATATCGGCTGCTGTAAATGTTGGATTTGCTGCTCCATCATTGTCATACCAAGCAATAGTGTCATCTAGATGTGATGAAGAGACAATATCTAAATCTCCATCTTGATCAAGATCTCCAAGGTAAACAGCAGTGGCATAGTCAGCATTCGTAGCTAAATTA
>QCUP01000049.1 GCA_003208885.1 Prochlorococcus sp. AG-679-K21
AAGGTATGTCTTGAACTGCAAAGCAGTAGTTATCAAACAAGAGGGGTATTCCCTACAAGTTTTGTAGAAGAGAAAGGAAAATTGATTGGCGACTATGGACAGAGATCTATAGGGAGAATCACTTCTGCTGATGCAAGTTTATGGTGGCCAATATTATGCTGGTTTTATGTCAATAAGAGTGGGGATAGTTCATTTGGTAAAAGCCAAAGTGTGCAGAGAGGCATTCAACTTTTACTAGATTTAGTTTTACATCCAACATTTGAAGGGACCCCTGTTCTTTTCGTTCCAGACTGTGCATTTATGATTGATAGGCCAATGGATGTATGGGGAGCACCTTTGGAAGTGGAGATATTACTTCATGGATGTTTAAAAAGTTGCATAAATCTAATGGAATTAAGCCGTGAAGATCATGTAAGTAGGTTATTAGATCAAAGACTTATTCTTACCAGTCAATGGGTTGAGGATTTAAAAAGTTTTCTTTTAAAACACTACTGGGTTACAAGCCAAACAATGCAAATTTTAAGAAGACGGCCCACAGAACAATACGGTGATGATCAACATTTCAATGAATTTAATGTTCAACCTCAGGTAGTACCTGCATGGCTTCAAGACTGGTTAGAGAACAGAGGTGGATATTTAATAGGTAACATTAGGACTGGCAGACCTGACTTTAGATTTTATAGTTTAGGGAACTCTTTAGCATGCATGTTTGGAGTTCTCCCATCAGAAGAACAAAGAGCACTTTTTAGACTAGTTCTACACAACAGACAACATCTTATGGCACAAATGCCAATGAGAATATGTCACCCTCAGATGGATGTAGAGGAGTGGCAGAATAAAACTGGCTCAGATCCTAAAAACTGGCCTTGGAGTTACCATAACGGAGGTCATTGGCCAAGTTTGCTTTGGTATTTTGGAGCTTCTGTTCTTTTATATCAAAAAAGATTTCCTACCGAAGATGTAATTTTAATGGAAGAGATGAGATCTTTGATAGAAGAATCTTATTGGTGTCAACTTAATCAATTACCGAAACAAGAATGGGCAGAATATTTTGACGGACCTACCGGTACTTGGGTGGGACAACAGTCAAGAACTTATCAAACATGGACAATAGTTGGATTCTTATTGATGCATCACTTTCTAAGAGAAGAAAATAATGACCTAGACATGTTCAATCTTTGAAGATCTTTAGAATAGCCCTAAAGTAAGAGATTTATCTATAGGTAAGCAAGCGCCAATTCCTAAATAAATTGTTAAAAAAGTTCCAAAAAGAAAGACTGACATCGCAACTGGTCTTCTAAAAGGATTAGAGAATTTGTTTACATTTTCAATAAAGGGCAAAATCATTAACCCAAGTGGGATCAATGTTTGAAGAGCAATTCCAAGTAGCTTATTTGGTATAACTCTCAAAATTTGAAATACAGGATAAAGATACCACTCAGGCAAAATTTCTAGAGGGGTAGCAAATGGATTAGCTTTATCTCCCAACATCGCTGGATCTAGGACAGCAAGCCCAACTACGCAAGCAATAGTTCCAAGTATTACAACTGGGAAAATATATAAAAGATCGTTCGGCCATGCCGGTTCACCATAATAATTATGGCCCATACCTTTAGCTAACTTAGCTCTTAATTTTGGATCAGATAAATCAGGTTTTTTTAAAGTAGACATATAAAGTAATTCAGAAAGTTCAATGTTTAAATTATAAGGGGTTATAACGGCCCTGAAATACCTTGTTTACGAATCATAAGAAAATGCATAAGCATAAAGACAGCTAGAGACCAAGGCAGAACAAAAGTATGAAGGCTATAAAATCTAGTAAGAGTAGATTGACCCACACTTTCTCCTCCTCGAAGAAGTTCAACCATAAAATCGCCAATAATCGGTATGGCTGCAGGAACACCTGAAACTATTTTAACTGCCCAGTATCCAACCTGGTCCCATGGAAGTGAATAACCAGTGACTCCGAAAGCAACTGTTATAACTGCCATGACAACACCCGTTACCCATGTTAATTCTCTTGGCCTCTTAAACCCTCCGGTAAGATATACCCTAAATACATGAAGAATTAACATTAACACCATCATAGACGCACTCCATCTATGAACAGATCTGATTAACCAACCAAAACTAACATCAGTCATTAAGTAACTTACAGAATTATAAGCTTGGGTAACAGTCGGCTTATAATAAAAAGTCATTGCAAAACCTGTTGCAAATTGAATTAAGAAGCATACTAAAGTTATGCCTCCTAAACAGTAAAAAATATTTACGTGAGGGGGTACGTACTTGGAAGTTACGTCGTCAGTTATGTCTTGGATTTCAAGTCTCTCTTGAAACCAGTCATAAACAGAAGAGGAATCAGACATCCAAAAAAAAATAGCTTTGATATAAAGAGCTTACTTAAAATTCACTTACTTGGTGTTAACACTTAACCCAATGAATTCATCTTTTAACAAATTTTTAATATTCAAAAAATGGATCATAATCATGATGGTCTGTATTTTCTTTACCAATTTTTTGTGTATTCCAAGCGTGAATGCGCTTAGTGATAGCAAGCAATTTGTACTTGACGCTTGGACGTTAGTAAATGAGGGATATTATGATCCAGAAAGGCTTGATGAAATCCAATGGAAGAGAATTAGACAAAAAACATTACAGAAACAAATTGAAACAAGTGATGAGGCTTATTCTGCAATTGAAGATATGTTGAAACCTCTTGAAGATCCTTTTACAAGAATATTAAGGCCAAAAGATTATGAGCTTCTGAAAACAAGCAATTTTGGAAGCGAAATAAATGGCGTAGGACTTCAATTAAGAGAAGATGAAATGACTAAAGAAATAAAAGTTATTTCAACATTAGCAGGATCCCCTGCCGAAGAAGCAGGAATAATTAGTGGAGATCAAATAGATAAGGTTGATGGTATATCTTGTTCCGATTTAGGTCTAGCAAATACTGCATCAAAACTTAGAGGGGAATCCGGAACAAAGGTTCTTGTTCAAATTAAATCCATGTCTGGTGAGACAAAAGAAATTGATTTAGAAAGAAGATCAGTTGATCTTAGACCAGTAAGAACAAAGAGATTGAGAGATGACTCTCATACAATTGGATACTTAAGAATAACTCAATTTAGTGAAAGTGTTCCAAAAAAAATTGAAGAAGCCCTTGAGGAACTTAAAGACAAAGAAGTTGAGGGGGTGATACTTGATTTGAGAAACAACTCTGGAGGGTTGGTAAGTTCTGGAATCGCAGTAGCAGACTCATTTCTAAGTGAACAAGCAGTTGTAGAAACAAAAGATAGAAATGGCATTAAAGATGCAGTAACTTCTCAGAAAAATACCTTTTTTGATGGCCCGATGGTAACTTTAGTAAACAAAGGAACTGCAAGCGCAAGTGAAATACTTGCAGGATCCCTGCAAGATAATAAAAGATCAACTTTAATGGGTGAACAAACTTATGGAAAAGGACTTATTCAATCTTTGAAAAGTTTAGGCGAAGACAGTGGTATAGCTATTACTGTTGCTAGTTATTTAACACCTCAGGGAAATAATATTCAGGGTAAGGGGATAACTCCTGATAAGATTTTAGATCTCCCCGAGGCTAGGGAATACGGCACTTCTGAAGATAAATGGGTAAAAAATGCAGAGATATACTTAAATGCTTTGTTTGATGAAAATGAAGTCGAAGAAAAAGTAAATTTATCAGAAAAAAAAGACATTGAAAATTAAAAAAAGATTTATACGGAAAATCCCTTAGTTATGGATAATAAAAGAATTTTTCATGATCCAATACATAAAGAAATAATCATTGATTCAGATAAACCCGAAGAATTAATGATTATGCAGTTGATTGATACTTTGGCATTTCAGAGATTGAGAAGGATAAAACAATTAGGTGCTGCCTCTCTTCTTTTCCATGGAGCAGAATCAAGCAGATTCACACACTCAATTGGGGTATTTTGTGTTGCGAGAAAGATTTATAGAAAACTGATAGAAATAAAGCCAGAATTCAGACAAAATAAATTCATACTTTTTGGTGCTGCTCTTTTACATGATTTAGGCCATGGTCCCTTAAGTCATACAAGTGAGATTATATTTGCTCATGATCATGAGTTATGGTCTAAAAATTTAGTTAAGAACTATTCACCTATTTCTTCAATTCTTGAGAATTTTGGAAACGAATTACCTAATCAAATTGGAGACTTATTTACAACTAAAACTCTATTCTCAAGACCTTTAAAAACTTTAATTAGTAGTGAAATAGATTGTGATCGACTTGATTATTTGCTTCGTGATAGTTACAACACTGGAACAAAATATGGATTAGTAGACTTAGAAAGAATTATTTCAGCGCTTACTTTCTCTCCTGATGGGAATATCGCAATCAAACCAAAAGGAGTAATAGCTATTGAACATTTTTTAGTTCTAAGGAACATGATGTATAGAACTATTTATAACCACAGAATCAATGAAATTTCTACTTGGATTTTAGAAAAAATTATTCTAATAATAAAATATAATTCCGCAAAAAAAGACTTATGGATAGATGAAAGCATGCGCAGATGGATATTTTCTCCAAACCAACTTGAGATTAAGGACTTCCTCGCGAATGATGATATAGTTTTTTATTTCCATTTAATGA
>QCUP01000050.1 GCA_003208885.1 Prochlorococcus sp. AG-679-K21
TTGTCTCGCTTCTATCTTTTAAATTGTAATCACTATTATTTTTAATAACACGGTAATTAACAGATATCGTGGGTTGAGGCTCACGTAAATCTCTCTCAGGTGTTAAGTTATATTGTTCATCAATATCTTCTTTTTTTACAGAATAGTCAATATCGTCAGTTGTTTTATCATCTCTTTCAAATAAAGTTTCATTATTAATGTTATTGCCTAGAGTTTTGTTTAATAGAGAACTCATAAATAAACCTGAAACAAAAGAAATAAATATTAATCTACCTATAGTTACATCTTGAATGTTCCAAATGAAATATCTGAATGAACTTCTTTGTCTATTATTGATTAACAATAAAATTTGTATACTAAAAATTAAAAAAATAATAAATATTAAATTCTTTTTTTATTCTTCATATTTAATATAAATTATTTTTGATATCTTAAATAAATTTTTGAGAATTAATAGGTTCTTTTTTAAACTAATTCAAGATCTATTTGATATTTTAAAATATCAACTTTAATAATTTTGATATCTATTACATCTCCTATTTTGTATGATTTTTTTGATTTTCTTCCAATTAATAGGTTTTGCCTAGATCTATATTCGTACCAATCATTACTGAGTGTACTTACATGAACTAGCCCTTCAACATTTAATTCTGGTATCTCTACGAAAAATCCATAACTCTGTACTGTCATTATTAACCCACTATACGTATTTCCAATGAATTTTTCAGCTTTTCTTACTTTTTTTATATTAATCATATTAGATTTAAACTGTCTTACTCTATTCTTATATTCATTAACTTTGTCGATTATTAGCCTATTAAATATTAAATCTAAATTTTTTAAGGTTGAAGAATTATATAGACTCCAATTAACCTCTTTCCATGAATCCTTTTCCATAATATTTAAATAATTTTTACCACTATTTTTATTTCTTTTTCCTTTAATTATCATATTATAAACATTATATTGATTAATTAAATTAGTAAAATCAAATGAGGGTAATGTCCAAGGCGAAATAATATTTTCAGTTTGATCTATAGAATTATCTTTAGAAATTAATGTTACTTCGTTATCTCTTAAAACATTAATTAATATTTTACGCAAAATTCTTTTTTTATTATCATCACTGCATAATTCAACTAGTTTTTCAAATGATAGACTCCCATTTTCATTGAGTTCGATATTACTATCAATTAATTCTGAATTTTGAATAATTTCAGTGACATTTACATAATCTAATTTTTGTGAAATATATGATGCATTATTTAATCCGTAATTATTTGAATGGGTGAACCATATTGAATTCGCTTCGTATAATAGAGGAGATAGATATGTTTGGATATCATTTTTATTAAATGGTTCAAAATATTCCTTTGAAAAGTCAGCTGGGTTGTGTACAAATAATTCTTTTAAAGTCTCAATATTATTATTCGACTTAGATAATTCAACTTTTCCATTTAGTAATTGTTTCTTTCTAAATTCATTTGAAATTTCAATTATTTTCTCTAAATCTTCTATATAGTCTTTAATTGGTTTAAGTATTCTTGAAGTTATTCGAGCATTCTTATTTCTAGTTAAAAGAGCCTCTATATGTTGATTTTCGACTAAAAGGGAACATTTCACCTTTGTTAACTGGAATGACCAATTAATTATTTCATTTTTACTATTAATTTCTAGAGACAAACTAATAGCATCATTTATTTCGTTTATTTTAAATTTTGCAGCATTACATATTTCATCACTAAGGTAGTTTTGCCATTTGTCTAGTAAAGGAAATGACTCAAATCTATTAAAGAACATTTGTAAGGATTTCTTATTACTTAGATCTAATCTTTCTGCAATTGTATTTGTGTGTATCCATAGTTTATAAGTGCTGTTTTCATTCTTTTCTATTTGTATAATTGGAAGTATTGGTGAATTTTCATCATTCCAACTTTTGAACATATATGAAGGTTTGTTTGATAGGTCTAGTCTTTGTTGTTGATTGCCAACAGTAGGTTTTAAATTTTTAAAGTTATCAATTCTATTAATATTGCTTTTAGATAATACGAAATCTGCATCTAACTTTTCGTTATTATTTAATTTTAATTCCTTTATGACATGACCAACACCTTCTAGTTGGCCAATTGGGAATAAGTCTATTTCTATTTTTACTATATTTTTATTTTCGGAAGTATATTTATATTTTTCATCTTTTTTGGGAAGCTTTATTTTAGATAGAATTCTGTCATCAATAGGTATTCCATATACATCGTCATTAATTATTTCAACTTTTGCCAAAAGTATTTGATTTGTTCTTTCAAGTATGCAATCTACTACTCCTTCTGGTGATCTTCTTCTTACCCCTTCTTTGATTATTCTTACTAAAACTTTATCTCCATTCCAAGCATAGTTAAGTAAATTTTCTTTTATGTAAATATCTTCCTTGTTATTTTCTCTAACAGCAAAGCAATAACCTTTGCTGCTGCATCTAATTTTAGCAACCAAATGATTACTCTCTTTGACGTTGAAATATTCATTATCTTTATTTTTGTTTATTATTTCAAGGTCTTCTAATGCTCGCAATGCTATGTCTAATTTGACCTTGTCTGTTTTTTTAGATAATTTTAATAATCTACATAATTTCTTATATTCCAAGCCTTCTTCCTGGTTTAAATTCTCAATTATTGAGGAAGTTGAAAACATAATGACTTTAAAATTTTTAACTAATATATAAAATATATATTTACATTATATCTTTCTTTCTAATCAAAAAACTATTTAATATATCATTCATTATTATCATTTTCATTTGAAGTAAATGAATTTATTAAAAGTCTCATTCCAATAATAAAAAAGGTTAAAGATGCTATCGATTTTAAAATAATTTCAGGTACAAAATTGGAAATTGATCCACCTGCCAAAGCTCCTACTAAACTTGCTAATACAAGAGCAGTTGAGGAACCTAAGAATACAGCTAAAGGTTTATTGGATGTCCCACTCATTGTTAAAGTGGCTAACTGCGTTTTGTCACCTAGTTCGGCAATAAATATTGTTAGAAATGTCGATAGTAATAAACTTAATATCATTTATATGAAGGGCTTTAAAATGTCATAAGCTAAAAATATACTTATGATTATCATTAACAAACCAGTAAAAAGTGCAAATTTTGTTGGAGATATTTTATTTGATAACCATTTACCAATTAATACGCCTACAAGGCTAGAACTTATTAATGCTATTGAACTCCCAATAAAAACAATAATGGGTTTTCCTGATTCTGCAGATAACATTAGAGTCGCTATTTGAGTTTTGTCTCCAAGTTCAGCGATAAATATAGTAGTGAAAGTTGTTATAAAAATAGATGAAAAGTTCTTCTCAACATATTTGCCTTCTTTTTCTAAATTTATATTCATTTTTTTGAAACAGCCGACTTAAATTCCTTCATTTTTTCACTTTTTCTACCGTAAATAGATGATATATGTTGGGTACAACAATCAATTAAGAATTTATCACCATTTTTTAAATACCCTTTGAATGATGATGAAAATTCATTTACACGGCAGAAATGTGGTCTTGATTTATAAATCATGCATTTTTTGTTTGATTTATCAAGATATTTGCACCATCCGTCTTTGCTTTTCATAGAATTTATCAATGCTATATCTTTATTACTTAGTACATCTGATAAATCATCTCTATCATCTAAATCTAATCTACAACAAGCCCCACAATTTTCTATGCAACTCCATGACTTCATAATTTAATTCAATCTTGTAACGTATTAGTACAGTTGAAAGGTTTATTTGTAAAAATAGTATCACATCATATAATCATTCACATGGCAACTCTTATACCTTTAGCAGTCGTTGCATTAGCTGGTCCAGCGATAATAGCGCTAGTGTTTTTTCGCAAATAAATAAGAATTCTTTAAATCTTAGTGACTTACCTTGAGGGTGTTTATTGGGACTTAGATGGGACAATTGCAAATACTGAAATAGAAGCTCATTTGCCAGCTTTTAATTATGCATTTAAAGATTTTAATCTTAACTGGAATTGGGATAGATCTACCTATTTAGATTTATTAAAAATAAATGGAGGTA
>QCUP01000051.1 GCA_003208885.1 Prochlorococcus sp. AG-679-K21
TAGTAAAACACCTATAACTCCATCCTCCAATTAAAATGAAAGATTTACTATTTATTGGAATAATTAAGATGGAAGGCACGCTGGGACAAAAGCTATAAAATTCATCTCTTCCTGGATAAAATTTAGTATTTGCCAAAGATATTAATTTCATATCTCTTATAGATCTCAAACAAGTTTCGCCAGGTGTAAAAACATCATTCGTTGTGAGACCTCTTCTTAAAATATTTTTACCATCATTATGAATTAACACTGTAGCCGCAGCTGTTGAAGTTAATATTGCTTCTGAACCCCATGCCAATTCATCTAAAACATCACTAGGTAAATCGGTTTCAAATATAAATTTATTTTCACCTATTAATTCAACTTTATCTCCTAAGTTCTGATTAAATTGTTTAAATAAAAAGCCTATTAATATAATAATCACAGATGAAATAGCAGATAAAACTTGAGCTCTCTCTAATGCCGGAGAAATTGAATCTATTGAAAAAAAATTTCCTAACTGAAAGAAAAAAAGTATAGAGCCAACAATTATTAACGTTTTACCATCAAAATTCATACCTACATAATATAGTAAATTTAAAAATTAACTTTAATAAGTATATTTGATTGTTATATCAAAGAAACTCAAGCTTATAGTTTATTATTATATAATCGATTTTAAAACAAAATGAAAAACTCTTTTTATAATTCTTTTTTCTCAATCGTAATGATAGGATTTTTTTTTATTGCACTACCAATAAGAGCTTATGCCGAAACCTTTAATAACATTGGTGACCTCTTTTTAGTTGGTCAGCAAAAAACAATTATTAATTACGAAAAAAGTCAGCCATCATCAATTGATAATCCTGTAGTGGATCCAAATTTCAATGCTATGAGGGAAGAGGATGCAAAAAGTTCATCAACATCAACTTATATTGTTATTGGCTTATTAGTGGCGGCTACAATAATACCCCTTGCAACATGGTGGTATTTTTCTAAATAACATTTATTTATGGAAATCAATGATAATAATTCTACTAATATCATATTTATAACAGGTGGGACAAAGAGTGGGAAGAGTGAATTTGCAGAATATTTAGGAAGAAAGTTTAAAAAATTAACTTATATAGCATTATCAGATTCAAGACCCGATGATAAAAACTGGCAAAAAAAAATCGTTGAGCATCGTAAACGAAGGCCAAAGGAGTGGGGATTAGTTGAGACTAATAATTTAATTAGAACATTAAAAAGTGAACACGGTCCACTTCTGATTGATTCTTTAGGCGGTTTTGTAATGGAGAGTATAAATAAAAATGATGAGGAATGGCAAAAAATGATTTGTTTGCTTTTAGATCTTTTAGCAATAAGGGTTAAAACAACATTAATTGTTGGGGAGCAAGTTGGCTGGAGTTTAGTTTCAGAATATGAAATTGGTAATACATATATAGAGAGACTTGGAGATCTTCAAAAGAGAATTACAAAGATTTCACTAGAGAATTGGCTTACATTGAATGGAAGAGCAATAAAACTAGATAATATAAGTATTGAAATACCTACCTAGAAATTGGAAATTTCACTTTTTGAACCAAGGATACCTCAAAATACAGGAAGCATAGCCAGGACATGTGCTGCTTTTGATATTACATTAAACCTAATTGAACCTCTAGGTTTTAAATTAGAAGATAAATATTTAAAAAGAGCTGGTCTAGATTATTGGCCATTAGTTAAATTAAAAAATTATCCAAACTTTAGTAAATTTAAAGACTCAAAAATAAATAAAAGAATTATTGCCTTTAGCAAAAAAAACGGAGTTTATTTGAAAGACTTTAGATTTCATGAAGATGATATATTATTATTTGGTAGAGAGGATACTGGATTACCCAACAACATTATTAGTGCTAGTGATTCATTAATATCAATATTTATGCCCAATGTAGCATTATCAAATAATGATCCAAAAGGTGTTAGAAGTCTTAACTTATCAGTTGCTTGTGGCATAGCTATATATGAGGCTTATAAACAAATAAATTTTAATAATGGCAAATAATACAGGTCTTATTTTAAATAAAAAGAAAACTATGAAAAGAATCTAAGAAAAAACATTTATGGAATCAGTAGAATTTAATTAAATAATTGCTCATTAATCCAATAAAATAGTAAAATAAAATTCACGTCAATGTAGCTCAGTTGGTTAGAGCACGACATTCATATCGTCGCGGTCGGCGGTTCAAATCCGCCCATTGACATTTCTTTAAAAGCACTGCTATTAGTATTTTTTTATATTATTTTTTAATGTCATTTTTTTTTTCTAAAGATAAAAGAAGAGACTGTACTCCTACCTTTAAGAAACAGTCTCTTTACTTAGCACTTAGTTATGTCTGAGAATTGATTACAACGCATCTAAATTATTATCCTTGTTTTTAGTATTTTAGGCTAATGAATATTGAATTTTTATTAGTGCGGGAAAATATACTTACTTGTACGTCTAAGGGATCAAAAAGAATCAACTGATAGCAAGAATGAAAGATAAAAATATTTTATAGTTTATCTTGGAAGTCTTATCCTAGACCTGTATTGCCACTCAAAAAAATTATGGCTATAAATATAAAGCGGGCTAAAGTCTATTATCTCCACGAGGATTTAGTCCGCTCCGAAAGGGGTTTGATATGAATATTTGTCAGAATGACAATGCTACAATCACTCTAAACTTTAGAGGTATATAAGGCTAAAGAATTGTGTCTATTGAAGATGCAAGAATTGAAATAAGTTTTTATTTTCAGAGGTTGGGAGGAAAACTTGTAAATTTAAAAGTTATTTTTTATATTTGCAAAAACGCTGCTTGTAAACCGTTGACCACGTTTTAATAATTTTATTTAATGAATTTTAGATTCAATATATGAAATTGAGTCCTCTTTTACAGAAGGAGTCAACATTCTTACTTATAAATCTCTAGGTTAGGAAAACGAATACTTAGCCTTTAATTACTTTGCAATTATTCAAATAGTTCTTTTTCTACTAGTTAGTCAGGGAATAAATTAGGGTAGGAATCTTTTCATCAATAAATAGTTCTTTTATTCTATAAAAAAAATGATCCAAGCTTAACAATTTTATGAAGGAGTCCAATTACATCCATTCTGGCTAATGTTATCGAAGCTTTATGCATTAATAATTCAGCATAATTCTTTTAAAGTTATATTAATAATTATATTTTCTAAATTCTTGGATTATTAATGTGACATTAGAATAAAGAATTTTTAATTCCAAATATTTTTTGAAACTACCACCATTTATTGACTGAAGCGGGTATTCATATCCCTAAGGTCGCATGTTCGAGCCAAGCTCTAGTGTAACAAAATAGGTGTTACACTATTACTCAATATTTCTTTTATTTCTTCTATTTCTATTCATTATATTTTTAAAGAACTTAAATTCTATAAAGTCGTTAATCATTTGAACTTCATCATTTATAGAGCCATTAACTATATTAATATTATCGTCATTATTAGGGATTTCACCGTTAGATGTCTTATTAGCAGTTAATAAAGCTTCATTATTATTACTAATGAAATCAAATGATAGTTCTTTAATTGAGGTATTTAATACTCCTCTAGACTTAAGTGCTTCCTCAACTAAAATGCCAGTTACTTTTGATTGACTTAATTTATTATGATTACATATTTTATCAATTATATTCTGAACTTCCAATTTTGGTAAAAACCCAATTCTTCTTCTTTGTGTGGGCATAAAAAGATTTATTGTGACACTTGCATATTATTAGTGTTGCACTATATTATATATTAGTCAACATAAATTAAATGCAAATATTAATAGTTCCACTTGGGTTTGTTTTATGGTATTTAGCTTATGAGGCGAAACCAATACATAATGATGAAGCAACGAATTTATGGGAAGAAGAGAACTATGTTAAAAGGACAAAGTTATTAAATATTCTAAAAGAGAGTTTTTAGATTTGTAATTTACACAAAAATCGTATTTATTTAAACCCGAGTTAAGTACTTATCCTCAAAGTTCCCATAAATATTTTTGAGATATTTATAAAGGAATTTGCTCAGTAAAATATTTATCA
>QCUP01000052.1 GCA_003208885.1 Prochlorococcus sp. AG-679-K21
TTAGATTAAATCTCAATCCAAAGAAAGTTTCATCTGTATCAGGTAGATCTGAATTCAAAGTAGTCGAAATTGCTGAAATTTCATTAGAAACCCAAGCTTCTAAACCAACATATGGAGTAGCTTGCCAGCTTATAGCTCCTTCTAATCCTGAATTGTCTTGAGTGTATTTATAGTCCCAGTTAAAACCCCTAACAAATAATGCCAGATCAGGATTATTTGGAAGTCTGTAGCCAAGTTTTAAATCCCAACCATTGACGACTCTTTCTTTATAGTTAACTCCTTTAACAGTAACTTCTTTTTCATCAGTAATTGCTAAATACCAGTTATTTCTAAATTCTAAATCCTTCCAAAGATATTCGCCTCCTAGTCCAAGTCTGCTATGTGAGTTACTGTAGTTAGTCATTCTATAGTCCCAAAAAGCATTAGCTCCGACCATTGAAACATCATTAGGGCGATGCCTAATACCAAAACCCAAATTTGTGGTTGTGCCTTCTGATTTAATTCCATTAGCTAATCTAACTTGAGAAAATGCGATAGTTTTTATATCTCCATCATCATCTACGGCTAACTCACCTAATTTCATTAGACTGTTTAAAGAGAAGTTTATGTCCGAATCAGATCCCTCTTTTTTATCTGAGCCACCAGAAATAGAAAGAGATGTCTGAGCAAAAAATGGTATTTTTTGTATTTGACTATTAGCAGTACTATTTACAAAATCAAATCCGGTATCAACCAATAATTTTTTACCATCATTTATCAGCAAATTAGAATATTCACTTCCTTCTGATCCACTATTCATCAAGGGGATGAATTTAGTTACATAGTTTGCACCTTTGATTATGTATTTATCAGTTCTATCTTTCGGAGTATATGTAATCGAATCGCTCTTTTGACTAAAACTCTCTGAATTATTTATATATTTAGACTCCTTTTCAAAATTAGGATTCGAATAAGATGGAGGAATAATTGTGCCCAAAAGGCTAGAAGATACTACAGCTAAAATTAATTTTTTTCTACTCAACGTTATAATGAGAAAGGACTTTTTAGTTATAAGAGATACGATATTTAAATAAAGGCAATTATTACAAAATTAATAGGAATCTAGGGAAATTAAGTAGATTTACTTAAAGACATGTCGCAACATCAAGATAAATGAGTTATGTTCAGAGTGAACATTTTAAAAATTATGCTTAAAAACAAAGAAAAAAATTCTGTAGTAAGAGGAATTTTTTTAATTGGGGGTTGGGGTTTAGGTTTAGATAGATTTTACGAAGGAGATAAAAAAGGTGGGGTCTTATCAATTATTGGATGGAGTATTACATTTTTTACTTTTCTTTATCTAAAATGTTCAGGATACGAATATGTTGATGGTATAAAAAATTATTCAGACTACTCCCCAAATCCTTTAATAGTTTTACCTTTACTAGCTGGCGCTTATGGAGGTTTTCTAATAATTAAAAAGGCTTTCAGGTTAGCTAAACAATTTGAAAACGCTGAGTAATCAACTCAAGTAAAGTCAAGATAATAAACCTGATCCTTTCAAATAAAATTTAAATAAAAGAATAACTAGTAAATTAACAATTGCTAAAGCCACTAATCCGTTTCTGTTTTTTACATCTAGCCTTTTAATTAAATTAGAAAGATAAACGACAGGATTTTCAGGTTCTTTATTCTTCAATATTTATAAAATAAAATTTAGATAAAATTATCATGGATTTTTTTTTAACACAATAATGTAAAGTTCAGATATTTACAGATATTTTAAAGCTATTACATTATTCCTGCCTTTCTCAAGAAAGCTTTACCTATATTTCCAATAACAAAAAACAAAGACAAATTAATCAAAAGAATTATTAATAGTGCCAACATTTTATAGTTTGGATCGGATGTGATTCCATCAAATCCATCATTGAGAATTCTTTTGAAAAGAGATTTATCTTTAATTTCTGATTTTTTTCCTTTTAAATCAGAGTTACCTTTTACTTCCTCAATGTCTTGATTACTTGCTTTTTCAAGAAATTCAGTAAATGCCTTAACATTTTCTTCTTTATTACTTTCTTTCTTTATCTCAGAAGATGATTCAATTGAATTTTCCTCAGGGATTTTCTTTGATTCTTCCAAATTTTAAATTCACGCTAGAGGTATATTACACCATAAAAAAAACCCACTCGATCAAATGAAGAGAAGGTTAGCTAAGATTAAAGTTCTTAAGCACATAATAATTAACTTAATCAAGGATTGCGATTATAAATATACTAACTAAACTAACAGAATTGTTTAAGTCTTTATTAAATTAAAAAATGCTTGATTCACACACAATAAAAAATTGTAAGGAGAATTCAACAATAAGAGACATAAAGATAAAAAATATTGAGCATGCTATTGATCAAGCAGAAATGATGATTAAAGAATCAAAAATGAGTCAAGAAGAATTAATTTTTTTGAAAAGGAAAATATCTGATTCAATGCAGGATCTGGAGATTCTTTATTTGATGAAAATTTAAATACATAAATGCTTTTCAAAATGAATTTTTAGTATATTTGAAGACTTATGAATATTTGGAATAAGGTTTATATTAAAAAAAAATAAAATCATGTCTAAGAAAAATATTTATATACCTATAAAAGTAGTACCATACATATTGGTTATGATTGCAGCTATTACAATTGCTGCAACTACAAATATAATTATTTAGTACTTAAGAGTTTTGTTTATGAATGATTAATGAAATGGTTCAATAGAATATATTAAGTAATTTAAAACAGATAAGAACCATTTATACATGAAAAATCTAAGGATTACTCTCGCTGTGATTTTTTTATCTATAGTCTTCCTTATTAGTTTAAAAACGTATCGACATTTTATTATTTCTAGTGATTTAAAAAATGAAGAAAAACTAAAATTAAAAAAATCAGCTGAAGTCTTGAATGAATGTTTTGATCTTAAAAACAAGAGTAAGAGAACTCTAAATGAATCGATGAAATTGATTGAATATTGTTTAGAAGAATTCGGATTTGAAAAATAATTTAATTAGCATATGCTCAACTACTTTTATCTTTTTACATAACTCCACTTAAAATAAAAAAAAATATTTTATGGATAAAAATAGTATTACTAGATGGGAACCAACAAAACTGCAAATAGATAATATCATTCCTGCCTATACTGATTTTTCCAAGAGATGTGTTGCTTGCATCAAGGAACTTGAATGCACACCAAAATATATAGCTGATATATTGAGAGACTTAGCTGATGCAATAATGACTTCATATCCTGAAGTTAAAGATAATAGTTCTAATTTATAGTTTTAAAATGAGTAAAATTACATGTTCTTATTTAGGGGACTTAAAATGCGAAGCCAAACATCTCCAATCTGGAAATATAATCACAACTGATGCACCTATAGATCATTGTGGGAAAGGCGAAAACTTTTCACCAACTGACTTACTCGCAACCTCTCTAGGTTCTTGCCTTCTAACGATAATGTCTATCAAAGCAAGATCAAATGGATGGGAATTAAAAAATATTTATTTAGATATTGAGAAAATAATGACTAAAAACAAAGAAAGGAGAATATCTCAATTAAAAATCGATATTTATATTCCTGATGATTTATCAAATGAAAAAATTAATTTCATAAAAAATGCTTCTGAAGATTGTCCTGTTACTCGAAATCTATCTGAATCGCTTGAAATTAAAGTAAATTGGCATCACAAAAAAACTTTACAAAAATAATTTTAAGTTTTTGAGAACAGAATTATATGAAATACTTCTTAGGAATAATTATTCTTTTAATTGGCATATTTATAATTACTGATTTAGCATTTAAAATTAGATATACCAGAAAAAGACTGTCCAATAAAAACAAGAATGAATAAGATTCTTGTTCTTTTAAATACATATATTAGAAATAATTAAGATACTTTCCTGGTATTTCTATTATTTTTTTCAACCCATTGCTTTTGCTTTTTGTTTAAATCTGAGATATATTCTCGAGATTTTCTCGCTAATTGAATTTTTTTCTCTTTTTG
>QCUP01000053.1 GCA_003208885.1 Prochlorococcus sp. AG-679-K21
AGATGAGGAGATTTTAGATGTTGTCTCAGAATTTAAATGTCCTTTCGTAATTACTCATAGTCGTGGAGATAGTATGAACATGAATAATTTGACAAATTATGATGATTTTTTAATTGATATTATTAATTCTCTACAAAATCTTACAAAAAAAGCTGTTTACAAAAATATTAGTATGGATAAAATAATTTGGGATCCAGGTATTGGATTTTCAAAAGATACTAATCAGAATATAGAAATCCTAAGCAATCTGGATTTCTTTCAAAAATTTGAATTTCCTATCTTAATTGGGGCATCAAGAAAAAGATTTATTGGAGAAATATTAAATGAACCTAATCCAAAAGAAAGAGATATAGGAACACTGGCTATTAGTTGTCTTTGCTCTAAACAAAAAATTCACTTAGTAAGAGTTCATAATGTAAAAATAAATTATCAAGTTTTAACAGTTGCAGATCAAATTTTTAGATAAAGATAATGATATTTACTCTTTAACTCCCTCTATTTTATCTTCTACCTCTTGATAAAGTTCTTTTAGTTGCTCTATATTTTCATCGGATGTTTCCCAATAACCTCTACCGTTAACTTCGAGCAATGTTCCTACTATTCTTCTGAAACTATTAGGATTTAAATCCATAAGCCTTTTTCTCATTTCTTCATCATTAATGAATGTTTCATTGGTTTCTTCATAAACAAAGTTATCAACTTGACCACTTGTTGCACTCCAACCAAGTGTGTAGTTAAGTCTATTAGACAGTTCTCTGACACCTTCATATCCTGACTTAAGCATTCCTTCGTACCATTTTGGATTCAAAAGCTTCGTTCTGGAATCAAGTCTAATTGTCTCACCTAGTGTCCTAACTTGAGCATTAGAGGTAGTAGTGTCTGCAATGTAACTACTTGGTTCTTTTCCGTCATCCCTTAATGTTTTTATTAATTTAGTTGGATCAGAATCAAAATAATGGCTTACATCAGTTAGAGAGATTTCAGAAGAGTCAAGGTTTTGAAATGTTACATCAGCAGTTTTCATGACAGACTCGAATACTTCCCTTTTTTGATTCATTTCTCCTGGATTATCAGCATTAAAAGCATATGTTTTTCTTGATAAGTACATTTCTTGCAATTCATTTTCTTCTTCCCAGGTTGAATTTTCAACAGCTAAATTGACATTCGAACTGTAGCTTCCACTAGCATTTGAAAAAACTCTTGCTGAAGCTTCCCTTATTGAGGTGCCTTCTTTCTCAGCTTGTTCTAAGGAATGTTTTCTTACAAAGTTGGACTCTATTGGTTCTTCTGCTTCTGCAGCTAATTTTACTGCTTGATCAATTAGTGCCATTTGGTTTATAAATAAATCCCTAAAAACTCCAGAGCAATTTACAACTACATCAATTCTTGGTCTGCCAAGTTCTTCTAAAGGAATAAGTTCTAATTTGTTTATTCGGCCAACAGAATCAGGTTTAGGTTTGACTCCCACGAACCATAAAATTTGAGCAAGTGATTCACCATAAGTTTTGATATTATCAGTACCCCACAAAACACATGCTATTGTTTCTGGCCAAGTTCCTTGTTCTTCTTTTTGTCTATCAATTAGTTTATCTACAACAGATTTAGCTGCTGCTACTGCAGCTGTAGTTGGAATTGATTGTGGATCAAGTGCATGTATATTTTTACCACTTGGTAATACACTTGGGTTCCTAATGGGGTCTCCTCCAGGGCCAGGTAATACATAATTTCCATCTAAGGCTTTTATGAGGCTATCCATTTCTTTATCTGCACAAACCTGTTCCAGGCAGAATAATAAATAGTCAAATAGTTTATTTAATTCCTTTTGATTTACTTCATTAAATCCATTTAATCTGCAAATCCTCAGCCAAGGAGTCGGTAAATTTAAACCAAATATTTTCAAGAAATCTAAAAGTTTTGAAAATAGTGATTTCTCCAAATAGACTCTTCCATCAACAATCTTTAGTGAGTTAACCATTGCAAATATAGAATCTCTTGAAGTTTTAATAATTTTTTCATTTAGTTCAACAAACTTAAGTTCTCCTTTATTATTACCGTCGTAAATTGCATCAATTTTTAGATTTATTGATTCTGCTAATAAACCTGGTAAGGATCTAAAGCCTTCTTGTTCTCTTTCTAGTGAAGCTATATTTACTAATGTAGCAACGGCTTCCTCTGCAGTAGGTGCCTCTCCAATTGTGTGAAGTCCACATGGTAATAATCTGCTTTCTATCTCCATTAATTGCTTATATATATTCCCTACGAATAAATCTCTTTCTTCAATAGTTAGTTCTTCTATTTCTCTTATTGGGAGATCTACATCTTTATCAAGATTACATTGCTTTGAAGTCTCCACAATTGCATTAACAATTTGAATACCTCTACTACTTTCTCTAAGTTGTTGATATGAACCTACAAGCTCACTTAATTCTTTAAGTCCTTTATATAGTCCTGCATTTTCAGCTGGAGGAGTTAAGTAACTTATAGTTGATGCATATCCTCTTCTTTTTGCAATTGTTGCTTCTGATGGATTATTTGCAGCGTAATAATATAAATTTGGCAGAGATCCAATTAAAGAATCGGGGTAACATGTATCACTCATTCCCATTTGTTTCCCAGGCATAAATTCTAATGAACCATGTGTCCCGAAATGAAGAACGGCATCAGCTTCCCATATTTTTTCTACATAAGTGTAATAAGCTGCAAAACCATGATGCGGACTTGCACTTCTTGAATAAAGTAATCTCATTGGATCACCCTCATAACCAAATGTTGGTTGTACACCTATAAAAACATTTCCAAAATGCTTTCCGTAAATAAGCAAATTTTGCCCATCACTATTTAAGTTTCCAGGAGGTTTACCCCAGTTCTCTTCTAGTCTCTTTGAGTAAGGAGTGAATTCTTCATATTCTTTTACAGTCATCTTATGAGCAATATTCAATTCAGGAGAACCATCCATCGCTTCTGGATTATTAATTACTTTTTCCATTAATTCTTTTGAGTTTCTAGGAAGATCATTAATTTGATAACCTTTATCCTTCATTTCTAAAAGAACTCTATAAATAGAACCAAAAACATTTAAGTAGGCTGCTGTTCCAACATTTCCTTTGTCAGGTGGAAAACTAAATACAGTTATCGCTAATTTCTTTTCTTCTCTTTTTTTTACTCTTAAAGTTGACCACTTTATAGCTCTTTCTGCTATTACATCTACTCTATCTTGAAGAGTATGAGCTTTACCCGTAGCGTCATCACGTCCTGAAAGAATTATTGGTTCAATAGCTCCGTCTAATTCTGGGATAGCAATTTGCAGTGCAACTTGAACAGGATGCAATCCTAAATCACTTTCCTCCCATTCTTGAGTTGTTTGAAAAACTAAAGGTAATGCAACCATATATGGTCTATTTAGCTTCTTCAGAGCATCTATTGCTTTTGGATGGTCTTGTCTCGCAGGACCACCTACCAATGCAAATCCTGTTAGAGATACTACTCCATCAACTATTGCTTTTTCCTTATCATTTGGATCATAATAAAATTCATCTACTGGTTTAGAAAAATCTAATCCACCACAGAAGATAGGCAATACACGGGCACCTCGATATTCTAATTCTTGTATTACGGCTACATAATGAGCATCATCACCCGTAACTATGTGACTTCTTTGTAAAACCAATCCAATTGTTGGAGTTTTATTATTTATAGGTTTAATATCTTTTCTATTTTTTTCCCAATTTTGATATTCTTTTAAACTTTCAAACATATT
>QCUP01000054.1 GCA_003208885.1 Prochlorococcus sp. AG-679-K21
AATTATATTTGGTACATTTTCCTTCATTTTGCTCTCCTCTCTTTATGGAAAAGAATATATTTTTAATGTTTTTATTGGCTTAAAAAAGAATAATGAAATTTTCAGATTAATGACTGTTTTTTTGTCTTTAGGAATCGTTTATTCTTTGTTACCAAGTATCAGTTTTTCTGGACATGTCGCAGGAATATTGAGTGGATTTATTATTTTTATTCTTTGAAGCAAGAATATATTTTTCCTTAGTATTGATTAAATCAGCTCCCGCAAAATCTTAAAAATCTTATTTTATTAAGTTAAGATATGATCAATGAAGAAAAATTTTTCAATAAGACTAATATCTAATGATGAAATCCAGAAAGTTACTGATTGGGCGAAGTTAGAGGGATTTGCTCCTGGCTTTGATGACATCTCAATTTATAAAAATACCGATAAAAAAGGTATATGGGTAGGATGTCTCGATAATGATCCTATAGGTTCTATAGCTTGTGTTAAATATAATTCTTCATATGGATTTATAGGATTATTCATCGTAAAAAAAGAGTTCCGAAATATGGGTTATGGAGTGAAATTATGGAAACATGCATTAGATTATTTGAAAAATGTTGATTGTATTGGTTTAGAAGCAGCTCCAAACAGATTAGATGATTATCAAACATGGGGTTTTAAAAAATCCTCCATAACAAATAGATGGAAATTAGAGGGCATTCAAGATTTGCCAGATGGGAATTTTTATAAAGATGAAAATAATACTTTTAGCGTTGTTCCAGGTAATCAGATTTCCTCTGAAGCTGTTTTAATATATGATTCTCAGCGAGAACCTAGTCCTAGGCCACATTTCTTGAATGATTGGCTGAAGAATTCTTTTGGAAATGTTAGTGCACTTGTTGATAATAATGGCATGTGCCATGGCTTTGGGAGGATAAGACCTTGCATGCTTCAAGGTAATAATCAAGGTTGGCGAATTGGCCCTCTTCTGGCTGATACCCCTCCTTTGGCAGAATTACTTATTAGAAAATTAGTTAGTAATCTAGAAGCTCAAATCTTCTTGGACTGTTCGAATCTCAATCCTTATGCGAATTATCTTTTATCTAGTATGGGTTTTAAAGAAATTTCACAAACTTACAGAATGTATAAAGGTACTCAACCTTCATGCCCAATGAATCAGGTATATGGGCTTGCTTGTTTAGAGTTGGGCTAGTCATTATCTCTAATACGTAATTTTTTTATTCTATGGGTTTTTCATAACTAGAAACCTTATAGAGTTATCGCTTTATTAGGTTTTGAGAAGGTTAATTCTCAGCTGTTTTTAATATCCTTTCTACAGTGTCTGCATTGATTATTATGATCTCTCCATTATCAATATCTGCCACTTGAAACAAGGTCCATGAGTTTGGGTTTCTTGCTCCTCCTATACAGTTAATAACTTGCCCAATCCAATAACCGTTTTGATCATTCTCAGGAGGCTTTTCATTTCTAATTACTACATGATCACCAGGCTTGACGAAAAGAAATACATGAGCTTCTGAAGAGACCATGACGTAAATATTTACTAGTACTAATATACTATATAACCTGTATCTCTAATCTGGCCTTAGAGGTAATATTTATTTTCTTAATCATGTAAAAATATGATTTAAAAATAAAAAAGTCAAACTATTTAAATTAGAAATAATTAAGAAGCTATTCAAGTTTTTATATCTTTGAATGATGATTAGATTAAAAGAAATATGACTGTAAGAAAAATGTAACTGATCTTTAAATTAAAATAGATTTCAATTGATCAAGGACATCAGTACGACTAGAGAATAATTTTGTAAATAATAAATAAACTAAACCTCCCATAGCAATTCTTCCGTTTAATTTTTCTAACTGTTTGAGTTTCTTAAACAATTTTTTTTTTATTCTTTTTAGAATTTAATCGCTTATGTTAAAAAAAAAGTAACGGTTGTTTCTAAAAGTTATTTTATTTGACCAATCAAAGTATATTAGTTTTCGTTAAATATTTATTTCAATAGTGGTAGAGATTAAAGCCACCCTTCTTTCATTTTTAAATAAAGTTGTTCTGTTTCCGCAGAATAAATATTACTGTCTTGATATGATTGCTGCTGCTGCTGTTGTTGTTGCTGAGTAGAATCGATTTCTTGAGTTTTTACTTCGCTCATTTGCCCATTAAAAAATAGATGTGTTTATTCTCTCATATTTAAAGCTTTTTTTGTTTGTTTGAATTCTTAAATTTTATTTAAATTTATTTTAATCTTATGTTTTGCCTTTTATTTGCAAAGAAATCATTTGACAGCAGTAGTTTTGGAGTATAGAAATTGAACCTCCCAATATACTATTCCAAGAAAAATTGCACTTGCAAGAAGAATTTCAGAAATTGTAAGCATGGCTTTGTCGTTAGTATTCTAATTTTCGTATCAACTGACACAGAAATCAATAGGTACTATATACATAAAAATTTTTATAGAAATCTTACGTGGTTAAATTAGGTCTTTGAATATTATAAAATTAAAATAAATTAAAATTCTTTCGTGGAAAATTCCATAAACATTTCTATCTTGATCCCCTTGATACCAATGGGTATGGCTTTACTTATATTAAGTCTGCTAGTAAGTTTCAATAGAACAATAAATAGACTTACTAAGCCAGTTAGCGCTCTTGCAGTCTTTTCTTTATTAAGTTCTGCTCTGATAAGTGCATTCTTATATTTTAAAAAAATTGAAGGCGAAGTATTTTTATCTGATTATCTAAAACTCTTTGGAAGTACAAATTTAATACTCCACCTAAATTCTTTAACTGAAAAAATCATAATATTTTTTGCCGTAATAATCGCAATTGTAATTGGAGTGCTCTTTTATAAATTGCCTAGGCGAAAAGGCTATGTCTCATTGATTATCGGAATTAGCTTGATTTCTTCCTCGATAATGTTTGCAGTATTTTTTCTTGATTTTTCAGTCTTAATTTAGGATTGAGTTATCATCGCTAAGGCTTCATTAAGTTCTTCAACATGATTAAGTTCGTCTTGCGCAATTTCTTTTATCTTTTGATCTTCAGGGTGATCTTTTAGGTACTTTGTATAGGTATTAAATGCATGCTCTTCAATTTTGATATTTACGTCATAAGCATGTCTTGGAGAACAGAAATAATAAAAAACCATGATCCAGTAATAGACAAGTACAAGGTGCCTTGCTAAAAACCTGTCAATCCAAAACTTATCTCCTCCTCTTTTCTCCATTTCTTTTAGATGCTCCGTCTCATTAATGGCTTGGTAAAAATGTTCTTTCATCAAAAACATTGTGATGTCATTTTTTAATCCAAGTGATTCTTTGAAGTGAAGAACAGAAAGAAAAGCAAAATAAGGAGACCTTGCAATAACTTCTAATACCCAAAATCTCTGCAAATGCCTATCTGAATAAACAAAATCAAGGATCTTAACCGTATTGTTTAAAATAAATGAATTCAAATTTTTCATAATAATTATTTCTTCTATTAATAAGTATAATTACTTAAATACTTGGCGTTTAAACTTTTAACTAATAATTAATATTTTTAAAGTTTAAGCAAATCAAAATTAAGTATTGAAAAAAAAATTTTTTAATGCATATTTTAAATAGCTAAATTTTTTAAATGACTTCAACTGAAAGGATTGCCAATGCTAAAAAAAGAATAAATGAGTTAGAAAGACTAATTAAATATTGGGATAATTCAAATGAACAAAATATCAAGAAAATTGA
>QCUP01000055.1 GCA_003208885.1 Prochlorococcus sp. AG-679-K21
AAAGAGATTTTTTGAAAAGAAAGATAAAATTAACCAAAAAATTGTTTTTTCCCCTCTACTTCTTATCCCTCTAGCGTTAGTTTTTATTTCAAGTATTTTAATAAAAAGTGTACAAAGAGAATTTTTACAATCAGATTTTTTAAATCATCTTTTTACAGGCTTCTTGGGTTATTTTTTAGCTGTTTTTATTGCATATATACCAATAGAAAGAATTAAAAAATATTTGATCCCACTTTATTTTTGTTCTTTACTTTCATTACTTTTAATCTATTTTTTTGGGATCTCAATTTATGGTGCTCAAAGATGGCTGAGCGTAGGGATTTTTTCGTTTCAACCTTCAGAAGTCGCTAAATTGAGTACTATATTAACTCTAGCTTTAGTGCTAGAAAGAAAATCTATTTCTTCGATAAAAGATCTACTATTACCTTTTTTAATTGTTATTGTTCCTTGGCTATTAATATTTCTTCAACCTGATTTAGGAACTTCTCTAGTTTTAATAGTATTGACTTTTGTTATGCTTTATTGGTCCCAAATGCCGATAGAATGGATTCTCATTTTAGGCTGTTGTATTTTTACCTCAATATTTTATTTAGTTTCCCCACAATTGCTTGTTTTGTGGCTTGTTTTTGTTGGGTACTTAGCTTATAGATCTTCACAAAAGAAAATTATCTTCTCGATGTTGACATTAGCTCTTCATGCATTAGTTATAAAGTTAACACCTTTTATTTGGGAATTTGGATTAAAAGATTATCAAAAAGATAGATTAATTTTGTTCCTAGATCCGAGTAGAGATCCATTGGGTGGAGGATATCATCTATTGCAAAGTAAAATAGCAATAGGTTCTGGAGGCCTAATTGGTACTGGTTTATTAAATGGTAAACTTACAAATTTACAATTTATACCTGAACAGCATACAGATTTTATATTTAGTGCGCTAGGGGAGGAATTAGGTTTTCTCGGATGTTTTTTAGTTCTTTTTTTGTTTTTTGTTTTGATTAATTGTCTTGTAAAGGTATCAAAAAATGCCAGAACTCATTTTGAGTCATTAATAATTATTGGAATAGCTTCAACATTCTTATTTCAAATCATTATTAACTTATTCATGACTATTGGACTAGGCCCAGTAACTGGAATCCCGCTACCGTTTATGAGTTATGGCAGGACTTCTTTATTGATTAATTTTATATTTATCGGTCTGGCATTATCTACTTTAAATCGCTCTAGATCATTAGAAAATTAATGAAATCTCTGATAACTATAAAAAAAATTCAAGATTTACTTCTGCAAGGATTAAATACTTCATATGTTGATGATGAAACTTCTAGGCGGATGTGGTGGGCCTCTTTAGAAGTTGTTCAAAAAGAGTTTCTTTCCCATTCCTCTAAAGAAGGAGGATTTTGGGTGGCTTCTCCTTTGCCTGCTCTTACAGATAAAAAATGTCTAACAAAAATGAAAGGTTGGTTATGGTCTCCAGAGGGTTTCCCATATTTTCAGATGGATAATGCTGGTTTCCTTCCAGTAGATCATTCCATAAAAATTAAAGAAGATAGTAATTTTGTCAGGAATTATAAAGTCTTAAATTTAAATACTAAAGATGGTTTTGAACCTTTTTTAATAATCATCACTACTAATTTTCAATGTCTTTTAACAATAGCAGGAGAAAAAGACAAGAGAACTTTACTGATGAGATGCGATGAAAACAGCCTAAAAACTGCTATTGAATTGATTGATGCAAAATTGAATCAAGAAAATTATGAGGAGGCACTTAATTTTCGTAATGCAATTAAAAATTTAGGAGCTCTTAATATCAATCATGAATTTGAAAACAGTTTTTGGCCAAGTTTATCAATTAAGTTGGCAAATTTAATCCCTAAATTAAGTGTTCAGAATGCAATTAAAAATAATGATAAAAATGATCACTTAACAGAAGCAAAATTATTACAAGCAATTTCTCATGAAGTCAGAACTCCCTTAGCAACTATAAGGACTTTAATAAGCTCTACTCTCAAGAAATATAATATGGACGAATCAATGAGAAACCGTTTAATTCAAATTGATAATGAGTGTAATGAGCAAATTGATAGATTTGGTCTTATTTTTAATGCTGCTGAACTTGTGAGTAATGATATGTGTCCCCCCAATCAGTTGGCAAGAATAAATTTAGGAGAAATCTTATATAAATTTTCACCTGTTTGGAGTAAACAATTAAAGCGACGTGGGATTTCGATAAAAATTGATATACCTAAACACCTTCCTGAAATTTTGAGTGATTCTGAAAAACTAGAATTAATGTTAAGAGGACTAATAGATAAAAATACCAGAGGATTAAGAGAAGGTAGTAGTTTAATCTTAGAGTTACGACCCGCGGGTCAAAAATTAAAACTTCAATTAAAAGTACAAAAATTTTACACTGGTAAAAACGAAAATGCTAATAAAGAAAATGGATCCGATATTGGTCCAGTACTAAATTGGAATCCTCAGACAGGTAGTTTACAATTAAGTCAGGTTGCAACTCAAAAATTATTAGCGAGTTTAGGAGGTCATGTTACTCAAAGAAGGGATACTGGCTTGACAGTATTTTTCCCAATTGCAGATATAGATAATATTTAAGTGAATAATTTTTTTTACATTTATTAAATAATGTAGAAACTTTTAAATAATTAAGAAATTTGCAAAACATGAATGCTAGTTTCTTATAAGAAATAACTTCAAAATTAGGATGACTGAAACTTTAGTTGGTCAATTTCCAAAGCATATAGGTAGTACTGGGGGTTTATTAAACTCTGCAGAAACTGAAGAAAAATATGCGATTTCATGGAATAGCGCCAAGGAACAAGCATTTGAATTGCCAACTGGTGGAGCCGCTATTATGCACGAGGGAGATAATTTAATGTACTTTGCGAGAAAAGAACAATGCCTCGCTCTTGGTACACAATTAAGGGGCTTTAAACCTAGGATTGAAAATTTTAAAATTTATAGAATTTTTCCTGGCGGAGATATTGAATTCTTACATCCTAAAGATGGAGTATTTCCCGAAAAAGTTAATGAAGGTAGAGAGAAAGTTGGTCATAACCCAAGAAGAATAGGAGAGAATCCTAATCCTGCAGGTTTAAAATTTACAACTAAAGAAACTTTTGAATAAATTATCAAAAGTTGATATAAGAGACAAATATAATTATAATTTGGACTGAATTTACTAGTATGATCAGTTCTCAAAAAGATAGTTTTTTAAAGGCTTATAAATCAGGTAAAAATTTTATACCTATTATTAAAACTTGGCCTGCAGATTTAGAAACCCCATTATCGACATGGCTTAAATTATCAAACAAAGATTCACATGGGGTCTTTTTTGAATCCGTTGAAGGTGGTGAAAATTTAGGTAGATGGAGTATTGTTGCTACTAATCCTCTTTGGGAAGCAGTTTGTCGTGGAGAAGAAACTATTAAGACTTGGAGTAATGGAAATA
>QCUP01000056.1 GCA_003208885.1 Prochlorococcus sp. AG-679-K21
TTGCGTATAAGCGTCATAACCAATGATTCTTACGTGATGATCAGGGTATGCTCTATGGCATGCCTCTAATTCACTTACAACCAAGTTAAGATCTTTTTCCCCAAAGAAAGGGAGCTTCCAATAAGACCAATAAGTTTGCATACTTCCACTTGGATGTACATGCTCAATAACAGGGCTCCATCCTTGAGCAATAATGTATGCAATTTGATCGTATATTTCTTCCTGGGTCATCGGTGGTAAAAAACCGAATGTTTCCAGGGTAGCAACTGTTTGATAGTCACCAACTGAGCTCTGGAAAGGCATAATTAAATGATTTGTGAATAATATTCTCGAATAAACGAGGTTTGAAAATTGAGGAGAAATAATTTTTCTCCTCTTGTTTGAAATCTGAGTTAGCCTTGAACGTCGAGCTTATCAACGGTATCGAACTCAAACTTGATTTCTTTCCAAGTTTCGAGTGCAATAGCTAATTCAGGACTATGCTTAGCAGCTTCCATTAGAATGTCTCTACTCTCTTTTTCGATTTCGCGACCTGCATTACGTGCTTTCACACAAGCTTCTAATGCAACACGGTTTGCAGCAGCTCCGGCAGCTGAACCCCATGGATGACCATGAGTTCCTCCTCCGAATTGAAGACAAGAATCATCTCCAAATATTGCAAGCAGTGCTGGCATATGCCAAACGTGGATACCGCCAGATGCAACAGCAAAAACTCCAGGCATTGATCCCCAATCTTGATCAAAGAAGTTACCTCTTGATCTATCTTCGGGAACAAATGATTCTCTTAAATTATCAATGTAACCAAGAGTAGTTTGACGGTCACCTTCTAGTTTTCCAACAACTGTTCCAGTGTGTAACTGATCTCCTCCAGAGAGTCTTAAACATTTCGCTAGAACTCTGAAATGGATACCATGCTTTGGATGTCTATCAATAACAGCATGCATAGCTCTGTGTATATGCAGAAGCATGCCATTTTTACGACACCAGTTTGCAAGGCCAGTATTTGCTGTAAATCCACCAGTTATGTAATCATGCATGATGATTGGCATATCAAGCTCTTTAGCAAACTCTGCACGTTCATATAGTTCTTCAGGAGTATTAGCGGTGCAATTTAAATAATGACCTTTTACTTCTCCAGTTTCTTGCTGAGCAAGTTTAACGGCTTCAGCAACGAACTCAAATCTTTCTCTCCAACGTTGGAATGGCTGAGAATTGATATTCTCATCATCTTTTGTTAGATCAAGACCCCCTCTTAGGCATTCATAGACAACCCTTCCGTAGTTCTTACCAGACAATCCTAATTTAGGTTTGATGGTACAACCAAGAAGTGGTCTTCCATACTTATTAAGTCGATCTCTTTCAACAACTATTCCGTTAGGTGGTCCACCGCAGGTCTTAATAAAAGCAATTGGGAATCTAATATCTTCAAGACGGAGATGTCTTAAAGCTTTAAATCCAAATACGTTACCTACTAAAGAGGTTAATACGTTTGTAATTGATCCTTCTTCGAAAAGATCTAGAGGGTATGCAATAAATGCATAAAATGCTTCTGGATCACCAGGAACGTCTTCGATTCGATAACAACGGCCTTTGTAAAATTCAAGGTCGGTAAGTAACTCGGACCAAACAGTTGACCAGGTACCAGTAGAAGATTCAGCCGCTACCGCTGCTGCAACTTCTTCTCTTGGGACACCTTCTTGGCCTGTGCATTTGAAACAAGCTAACAAATCAGTGTCGAGGGGGACATATTCAGGAGTCCAGTAGGGAAATTTCTCAAAGGGTAAGAGAACTTAGAAGTAAAACAGGATCTACATCAAAACAAGGGAACGGTAAGTGTAGGCCATGTGGTCCAAACAAAAATGGCTCTAAATTAAATATCGCTGATGCAAGTTGGAAAGTTGGTAAAAGTGAAACAGATTCTGGACAAACTGTTACAGGAACACAAGCTAACAGATCTTTGAAAACAACAGGTAATGAAGCTAGTACCTGTAGAACAGTAACTGGAACACAATATATGGGAGCTGAGGTGACTGATCAATTCTGTCAAGACAAACCAAAATATAAACAACCTATAAGAGCCTCTGTTACAACTACAACATCCGGGAATAAGGTTACTGGTAATGAAGTCGGCAGATCTGAAAAAGTTACTGGGGATGAACCTGGGACTTGTAAAAACTTGACTGGAACAGAATATATTTCTGCTAATCAGTCAAAAAAATATTGTGGGGAAGTAATAAAAAAACCATCAAAGGTAAAGCAAAGTATGACAACTGATGGATTAAAAGTATCTGGTTCCTTGCCAGGAAGATCATCCTTAGTAACTGGAGATGAATCAGGATCTGGAAAGCAGTTGACTGGGGATCAATATCTGGGATCAGAGCCTAGCCCAAAAGGGAAATCATTTGAAAAAGTTGGAAGTTATGACACTTTAAATGGAAATAACGTTACAGGAACTGGTGTAGGAAGATCTGATTATGTAACAGGTAATGAACATGGTAGCTGTAAAAATGTGACAGGAGATGAATATATTGGTTCCCAGCAATATGAAAAATTCTGCGGATCTACTCCACAGCCTGAAGCTAGAAAAGTTGGTTTGAGTCTCTCTTCAAAATCTAATTTGATAAGTGGAACAATGACAGGTAGATCAAATATCGTAACAGGAGACGAGCCTGGGTCATGTAAGGTATTAACAGGAACTCCTTATGCAGGCTTAGATCAGATTAATGATAATTGCAATGCTGAAATTGCTGATGATATGAAATCACGAGCGACAGTCAATTCTGGCAATAATTCAAATGCTAGATTAACTGGACTGCAGCCAGGCATTGGTGGAGTAATGACTGGAGCAAAAAAAGGTGCTTGTAAAAATTTAACTGGAACTCCATATATTGGAGGAGATCAGTTTTTATCAAATTGCGAAACCCCACCAAACGATGCTTCTTATGCAAATCAAGAGAAGTCAGCCTCAAATTCTTGGAAGGAATTTTCGGTTAATTCACCATCAAGAGAAAAGTATTCAGCTAAAAATACAGAAGGAGTAACAGGTAATAGGTATGAAGATAGTTCAAAGATTACAGGACCTTTTGATATGGCAGAAGATAAAGTAACGGGTACTGAGCAATTTAGATTTGAACCTAATAAGAATATGACTTATAAACAAAAAATGAAACAAGAAGAAAGTCAAAATATTGATATTCCTACCGATAAAAAAGAGCCTTCTAGAATAACAGGTGAGGGTCAATCTGCAGGGAATATAACAGGTGATGACTGGGATAGAGGAGATAAAGTCACGGGAACAGAAGGAGTTTCTGCTAGGAAAAGAAATCCATCAAGAGCGGGATTTATGGGAGCAATGCCACCTGTTCATAATAAGAGAAATGATGAGACAGAAAAACCTGATTTT
>QCUP01000057.1 GCA_003208885.1 Prochlorococcus sp. AG-679-K21
GTTTATTCAGAAAAATTTAAAAATGATTTTTGATTAGTCAAATATTTTTGAAGAATTTTCGAGTAATACATTTAATTTTAAAAGTTCTTCTTTGGTAAATTCGCGATATTTTCCTGTTGGGATGTCTAACTTAATATTCATAATTCTTACGCGCTTTAATGACTTTACTCTGTAGCCTAAGGACTCACACATTCTTCTAATCTGACGGTTAAGTCCTTGAGTGAGTATGATTTTAAATTTTTTAAGTCCCAATTGTTTTACGAAACAATTTTTAGTTAAGGTGTCTAATATTTCAACTCCATTACTCATCCTTTGAATAAAGTCTCTATTAATTGGGCGATTAACGATTACGATATATTCTTTCTCATGATTATTTCTTGCTCTTAGTATTTTATTTAAGATATCTCCGTCGTTAGTTAAAAATATTAATCCCTCACTAGGCTTATCCAATCTTCCTATAGGAAAAATTCTTGTAGGATATTTAATGAAATCAATGATATTGTCGGGTTCTACTCTTCTATCGGTTGTGCAAACAATTCCAACAGGTTTATTAAAGGCTAAATATATTTTTTTTTGATTAGTCGATTTTTCTATTCTTTTACCTTCAACTTCTACTTGATCACCTTCCTCTACCTTAGTACCCATTTCTGGAATTTTACCATTTATGGTTACTTTTTTTTCTTCAATTAGTCTATCTGCGACTCTTCTAGAACAGTAACCGACTTCACTTAAATATTTATTTATTCTGGTAGTCATTTTGTTCGAAAATTAGCGTGGACTACTTTGCGTGGACTACAGTCTGTGGACTAATCTTAACTAATATTTATAAAATAATGCAAGTTGGCCTATATTCTGACAATCAGTTTTTATTTACTTTTTCTAACACATTACTACTACTACTATGACATGACTTACTAGACTACAACTAGCTTCTTATGTTATAGTTCTCAAGTTAGGAAACAACTGAATAACCCTATGGAGGGGTGGTCGAGTGGTTTAAGGCTCTAGTCTTGAAAACTAGCGTGTCTGCAAGGGCACCGTGGGTTCGAATCCCACCCCCTCCGTACTTTGAAGAAAATAGATTTATAAGATATTTTTGCTTTTTCAAATGTTCTCGTAAAACTCATAGCCATTTTTATTGGATTCAGTCCCAGTTAGTCTTTAAAAAATATCTCATCTAATCTTCTTTTTTTGTAAATTTAATTTTCGATTTTTTATAGAATACATAGCAAAATCTATAAACCCAGAGAATTTAAAATTCGGGTTCACATAATTCTGAATGAAATAAAAAGCAAAATAGTAAGCTCTACAGAAACCCCATATTGCTAATAAAAGCAGCACTATGATTTTAAAATTAAAGTTTAATAAAACCAATAGTAAAGAAGATATAAAACCAGTTAAAAAAAGTAAGAAATCTTTAAGATAAAGTAACCAAGTTTTTTTATATCAGTCATTTAAGAGGGCCTGCCGAAAATCCTTATAACTTCTGACAAAGTTGTTAATTCTTCTTTTACTAGCTCTAAAGCATATTTCATAAATGTAAGCATATCTAAATCACTCTCAGCTAAATATTCAATTTCTTTAGCTTTCTTGCCTTCAGATATGGCATCTTGAATTTGTTCATTTACTATCAAAAGTTCATACACGCCTAATCTGCCCTTATATCCTACGCCTTGGCATTTTGTACAAAGAGAATTTTCATTTTTCTTTTTTTGTTTTTCTTCAGCAGACAAAGAGCTTGCACATCTAATTGCAGTTCCTCTTTGCAAACCAAATAGTCTTGACTCATCTTCTGTAACTTCTCTTGTAAAAGAGCATTCACTACAGACTCTACGAACTAATCTTTGACTTAAAACTCCTTTAATAAAGGTATTCAATTTATATTTTGGTATATTCATATCTACTAGCCTTGTTATAGAACTTGATGAACTATCTGCATGCAAGGTTGTAAAAACTAAATGACCAGATTCAGCCGCATCTAAAGAAGCATCGGCAGTATCAGGATCTCTAGTTTCTCCTACAAGAATTACATCAGGATCTTGCCTTAAAAAAGTTCGGACTAATTTAGCATATGTCTGTCCCTTTGCTCTATTTACTTGATATTGCAAAATATCTCCTCCCAATTCGTACTCTATTGGATCTTCAGCAGTAACAATTTTCAATTCACCATTATCTTTTTCTCTTAAAGAAGCTGCCAAAGTTGTTGACTTGCCTGATCCTGTAGGGCCTGAAAAGATAATTAATCCATTCTTTTCATTTATCAACCTTCTAAAGTCTTCTCTAACGGAATCAATATGAATCAAAATATCTAGATTCAATGAAGAAGAATCACTATTTAAAATTCTGAGAACCATAGATTCACCATACATACCAGAATTAGTAGAGCACCTTAATTCCATTTTATTACTCTCAAATTTTCTTATTATTTTTCCATCTTGACTTGCTCTTCTTTCTGCTATATCCATGTTGGCCATATTTTTTAAACATGCGAGTAACTGAATTCCTGGTTCTCTAGGTAAAGACATAAACTTTTGCATTACTCCGTCTTTTCTTACGCGTATTTTATAGCTATCTTCTCTAGGCTCTATATGAATATCAGAAACATTTTGTTTCTTAGAATATATTAAAACTCCTCCCGCTGCTTTTTGAATTTTACTTTCCATCATTTCAACACCTAAGTCCAGAATCTCATCTTCTATATCAAGCTCAACATCATCATCAAATTCGAAAGTAATATCATCATCTGCATTATTTTCAGAGGTATCTTTAACTGCCTCAAGAACAGCATCTTCATCAAATTCCTGTATTAAATCACCACTAATAAATCTCTCTTCAGAAGCTTGATCTAAAATTTCTTGTATTTCTTCTTGAGATCTTTCCACAAATTCGCACCTTAGATTTCCCTCACTTTGATTTATCCTTTGTTTTATAGGTTCAGCAATTGTTCCTAAATAGGAGAAATTGGCAATCGCTATTTTCAATATTCCAGTTTGCTTTGGTAAGCTTGTCTCTACAAAAAGTGGGACGACCAAGTTATCTCTGCACCACTGAAGAGAAAAAAATTTATCAACTAATTTTCTTACACTTGTGGGATTGTATTGTGAAGTCATTAACTGCAATTATTTAAATAAATTTTATATCAACCATCACTTTATACCCTGTTTCAAAGTATTGAGTACAAAGAGTATTTTCGGTCTTTTTATTTTCGAAAATTTTAAAATAATTAAAACTTTCGAAAACAAAAATCTCCTACTAATAATACCTTGAAATATTTATTTTTCGCATTTTTAATTTTCAAGAGATAGTTTGGAGTTATAGAAAAGATAGTTCCAATAGATACATTGCCATCACT
>QCUP01000058.1 GCA_003208885.1 Prochlorococcus sp. AG-679-K21
CTACAAAGTGACTTTCAAAAAGATTATTTGGCTGCATAAATATGCCATATATTAATGTTTCTACTTCAGTAAAAGTAAATGATAAGAAAAAATTACTTGAAGAAATTTCAATATTAATTTCATCTTTAACTAATAAATCAAAAAGATTTGTAATGGCTAAGTTAGATGATAATTCCGAAATGTATTTTGAAGATGAAAGCCCCTCTTGCTTTCTAGAAATTAAGTCAATAGGCTCTTTAAATCCTTCAGAAATGGCAAAGCCAATATCTGATTTCGTATACGAGAAAATGGGTATCCCAATAGATAAGATTTATATTTCTTTCGTGGATGTGCCCGCTTCAATGTGGGTATGGAATGGTAAAACATTTGGGTAACAGTTTCCTTTTTTAGGAGCTAATTAAATGGGAATAAATAATTTAGTTGATTTAAACAGACTAAGATCAGCTCCTCAATTAAATAAAAGACAAATAAAAAACCTTTTAGAAGAACTTGAAGCTAATATTTTAAATGCTGATTGGATAACAATAGGAATAATGGCATATTCTGATTTTGAGGCTATTGGAGCCTTAGAATCTATTTCTAAAAAATATTCCACAATTAAATTTAAGAATATAGATGCACTTCGTGCAGAAGGAAGAGTTTTTTTAAAGGGTAATCAAAAAACCGGAAATGTTTATATGAGATCAGAAAATGGTCTTGGAGAAGGCATTCTATTAACATGTCAATATGAAAAAGATTCTGAAAAATCTACTACTTTTGGACCATTACCTTTAGATTTTTTCTCTAATTGAAATCATATTTATTTCACTGTTAAAAAATTTTTTTAAGTCTAGCTTTGTTACTATATTCAGTGGTAATGCTCTAGATTTTTTAAATTTTAATTCGATGTATTTTCAGGATATAATTCAAAACTTAAATAAATTTTGGTCTGAAGAAGGTTGTTTGATTATGCAACCTTATGACACAGAAAAAGGTGCAGGAACTATGAATCCCCATACTTTCCTTAGAGCTATTGGACCAGAGCCTTGGAGTGTCGCGTATGCTGAACCATGCAGAAGGCCAACTGATGGAAGATTTGGAGATAATCCAAATAGGGCTCAACATTATTTTCAATACCAAGTAATTATTAAACCATCATCAGATAAAATTCAAGAAAAATATTTAGCTTCTTTAGAATTTCTAGGAATTAATCCTAAGAGTCACGACATAAGATTCGTAGAAGACAATTGGGAATCTCCGACTCTTGGAGCTTGGGGAGTAGGTTGGGAAGTTTGGTTAGATGGAATGGAAGTTACTCAATTTACTTATTTTCAACAATGTGGAGGTTTAGATTGCAATCCAATTCCGATTGAAATAACTTATGGATTAGAGAGAATAGCTATGTTTTTGCAGAATAAAGATAGTATTTGGGATTTGGACTGGAATAAAAAATTAAACTATAGTGATATCTGGCTTCAATTTGAAAAAAATCAATGTGCTTTTAATTTTAGTGAGTCAAATCCTGAAAATATGATAAAACTATTCGCTATTTATCAAGAAGAAGCAAATACCCTTATTGAAAAAAAACTTACTTATCCTGCACTAGATTTTGTCCTTAAATGTAGCCACACCTTTAATTTACTTGATGCGAGAGGAGTTATTTCAGTCACTGATCGTGCTCAATACATAGAGAAAATTAGAAATTTAGCTAGAGAAGTTGCATCTTCTTGGATTGAAGAAAGAGAATCTTTGAACTTCCCACTAATAAAAAAATCAAAAAGCTAAAAAAATAATAGGTCATGGTATCAATTGTTACCTCATGTAGAGTCTTTTGAACCTAACTAAAAAGGTTATGGTCGATACAATTAGATGACCCATGTCGTATGGGCATTTTTCGTGTGAGGTAAAATGAAACTCTTCCAACAAATGTTGGTAGCAGGTGCGTCTTTGAGCTTATTAGCTCCAGTTGCAGCCCAGGCTTCCGACGTTGTCAATCTAGAAGATATGAATAGCTACTCCCGTAGCAGATCAAAAAATTCAAGATTAGACAGTAAAACATTCATTAACGAAGTTAGTGAAGATATTGCAGTTCTCAAAGGTCGTGTTGATGGCCTTGAAGCTAAACAAAATGATTTCGAAGCAGGTAGCTTTTCAGATACAACTACTCTAAGTGGAAGTGCTGTTTTTGCAGCTACAGGAATAGATGGTGCTTCAAAAGTTAACTCTGTTGCATCTGAATCTATTCAAACCATGTATACATATACAATGGATTTGAATACAAGTTTCACTGGTGATGACAATCTATATGTTCGTCTTAGAACAGGTAACGGAAAAGTAGATACGAATGATGGTGCAACTCCACCTGTTGCAACTTCAAAAGGAAGTTTTTATGAAAAAACAGCTTTCTACCATACTGATACTTACTCAGGCGGTATAGATACTCTTGCAGTTGATAAGATTTGGTATACGATGCCAATCGGTAGTAGTGAAAAATGGACAGCAATAATCGGTCCAAAAATCGAAAACTACTATATGTATGCAGCACCTGTTTCAATTTATAGGCCAGGATTCCATAAAGCTTTCAAGTTAGGAAGTCTTAGTGGTGCATTCGGTGCTAGTACAAAACAAGGTTTTGGTGTCAAGTATGTAGGCGATAATGGTTTCGCTGCAAGTACTAATATTGTTTCTGAAGGTGGGGCAACTACTGCTGGATTATTTACAAAAGAAGATGGTTCTAAGTGGGATACAATGGTTGCTTATACCAAAGATCAGTACCATGTTTCACTAACATTATCTCAGCATGATAAAGACTGGTCATCATATAGTTATTATGCAACTTCTACTGTAAAAGCAGACTCTAAAGCTGATGCTACTGCATATGCAGCAAGAGCTTACTGGAGACCAATGGAATCAGGAACTGCTACCCCTGAAATTTCAGTTGGTTACGACGTAATCAGCTTTGATGGTAATGCAAGTGGTAAGGTCGACGAAGCAAGTAGCTACTTCGTAGGTTTAGGATGGCCAGATATGTTCCAGGACTCTGACTACATCGGTATCGGTTTTGGTCAGCCATTAAAGTCTACTTCAACAGTTGGCGGTGGTACTGCTGGTGATGATGCACTTAGTCCATTTATATGGGAACTAACTTACTCATTTAAAGTAAATGATTCAATAACAATGATACCTACTGTCTTTGGTGGTAACGATGTTGTTAGCGCAGTTGATCAAGATATCTTTGGCGCAGCTTTAACAACTA
>QCUP01000059.1 GCA_003208885.1 Prochlorococcus sp. AG-679-K21
TTAGAGAAAAGTCTAGCCCTCATTTATTACCTATACTATTTGATCCAGAGCAACTAAAAAACGAACTTATAAAGAAAGTTGAATCTCTGGAAATTAAAAACCCTTAAAAATAAATTTTTGATTAATTACAAATTTAATTAAATGACTAATACTAAAGTTTCTAATAATAATAATCCTGATAAGGAATCAATAACCAATAAATCAATTACAAAAGCAAAAGATAATGAGATTATCAAAAACAAAACAATTCCAAATAAGAAGGTAACTTCTGTAAGCAAGAAACCTAGTAAATCTGTAGATGATATTTCAAATGAAATCTTTAGCGAACTTATTTCAAAAAAAATATCTTTGGTTAAAGAGATAAAAGATTTAGAAACAAAAAAAAATGAATTAGATAAAGATATTGAATCAAATTTCAAGGGTCAATCAGATAATATCGCTAAAAGAGTAAAGGGATTCCAAGAATACTTAACAGGCTCTTTACAGAACCTTTCACAAAATGTAGAAAAACTAGAATTAGTTTCACAACCAATAGTTGTTAAGCCTTCACCTCTTGATGAAAAAAAAGAGGCTTCAAACAAAAATGAATTGGTTACAGTTCCTGCCTTATCTGAAACATTTAAACCAGACGAAAAACTCATTAGAAGTTGTTTCTCAAATTTCATAGAACAGCCTGATTTTTATTCCGAACCGTGGAAATTAAGAAGAAGCCTTGATTCATCAGATATTGAAGTCATGGATGATTGGTTCTTTAATATGGGTGGAAGGGGATCCCTAGAAAGCAGGGGTTCGAGGCAAAAAAATGCTTTATTATCTGCTGGATTAATATCTATTCTTGGCGAATTGTATGGTGACCAGTTTCAAACTCTAATATTGGCTTCTCAACCTGAGAGATTAGGAGAGTGGAGGAGAGTTTTACAAGACTCCTTAGGTCTTACAAGAGATGATTTTGGACCTAATAGTGGTATTGTTCTTTTTGAAAGGCCAGAAGCCGTTATAGAAAGAGCTGATAGATTAGAGGCTAATGAAGAATTGCCATTTATTATTGTGGATGCAGCGGAAACCTCTGTAGAAATACCAATTCTTCAATTTCCATTATGGCTTGCCTTAGCAGGCTCAAATGATGAAATTTATGATGATCTTGAACTAAATTAACTTCTATGCGTATTTTAATTATTTCTATAAGTTATTTTTTGGGATCACTGCCAACAGGATTCTTATTTGGTAAATTTCTAAAAAATATTGATTTAAGACTCACAGGATCTGGATCAACCGGGGCAACGAATGTTTTAAGAAGTGTGGGGAAATGGCCTGCTTTTTTCGTATTTATTATTGATGTAGGCAAAGGTCTTATTGCTGTGAAGATTGCTCAACATTATACAAATCAAAACTTATTTGAAGTTTTAGCAGGGATTGCTGCTATTTCAGGACATATATGGCCAATATGGTTAAAAGGAAAAGGTGGAAAGGCAGTAGCCACAGGTTTAGGAATGTTTATTGCTCTTTCTTGGAAAGTAGGATTTGCATCACTGGGGATTTTTTTAATAATTCTTGCAAAGTCCAAGATTGTCTCTTTATCTAGTATCTCAGCTGCAATTTTTTTACCACTTTTGATGTATTTAGATATTGGAGCTACTAATCATCCTTACTTCTTGATTAGTTTAGTTGTATCACTATTAGTTATTTGGAAGCATAGAACCAATATTAGACGATTACTTAAAGGAGAAGAATCAAAGATAGATGATATTAATAAATAGACTCGCAGATATCCAAAAAAGCCTTATTAGGATCTTTAGCTTTCGTAATAGCTCTTCCAATAACCAATTTAGAAGCTCCATTACTTATTGATTCATAAGGAGTCATTATTCTATTTTGATCATCTTTCTTTTGAGTCTTTGTCCTAATACCAGGTGTAATTAATTCGAAATTGTTCTTATAGATTGATCTCAATATTTTTGCCTCCCATGGAGAACAAACGCATCCATCTAAGCCAGCCTCAAAAGACAATTTTGCAAGCCTTATAACATTTTCCTCAATAGAGTTTTTTCTATCAAGATCAGTTTGGAATTCTTCACTAGATAAGCTAGTTAAAACAGTTATCCCTACAACATATGGTGCTTTTACAGTAGCTATTTTTGCTCCTTCTATACATGCCATTTTTGATGCAGTAAGAGCTTTTGAACCTGCTGAAGCATGAACAGAAATAATATCAACTCCTAGTTTCGACATCTCATAACAAGCAGCGCTCATGGTATTTGGAATATCGTGAAATTTAAGATCTAAGAAAATTTTTTTATTTAAATTTTTCAAAATTTTAATTACACTAGGTCCCTCCTTCGTGAAAAGTTCTAAGCCAACTTTTACCCATTTAATATTGGGACATCTATCTAGCAATACTTTTGCTTGATATATATCTAATCCATCAATAGCTAATATTATTTTTTCTTCTGATTTAAAATTTTTCATTTAATTTTATTTCTCAAACCTTTTAATTATTTTCTTACCAATTTGCAAAATTTTGCCTGATAAATCCTCTTTTGAATCAAAAACAAGATCTGGATTTACTAATTTATTACTATCAATTTTTACACCCCCACCTTTAATAGATCTTTTTGATTCGCTACTAGATTTAAATAAGTTTAATTCGCTTAACAAATAAAAAAATTTCACAGGAAACGCTATTTCTTTTAAAGAAATTACTGGAATCTCTCCAACTTTTTCTTTAAGTCCTAAAAAAATTTTTTCACAATTAGATTGTGCTCTTAATGCTTCTTTTTCTCCATGATATAGGGACGTAACTTCTAAGGCCATGCGTCTTTGCAAATCTCGAGGATTATTTTCTTTAAGGAGAGTTAAATCTAATTCTGTAAGCAATTCAAAATATGATGGAATAATATTATCTGGAACTTTTTCTAGTTTTGAGTACATCGATAGTGAATCCTCGCTCAAGCCAACAGTATTAGATTCTGATTTACTCATTTTCTTAATTCCATCTAATCCAGTTAAAATTGGAAGTAATATTCCATATTGAGGTTCTTGTTTAAAGTGTCTTTGCAAATCTCTTCCTATTGCAATATTAAATTTCTGATCTGTGCCACCAAGTTCAATATCTGAATTCACTGCCACTGAATCATAGCCTTGCAGTAATGGGTATAAAAATTCATGTAGTGCAATTGGAGTTTGAGAGTTGTATCTCTTATTAAATTCTTCCT
>QCUP01000060.1 GCA_003208885.1 Prochlorococcus sp. AG-679-K21
ACAGAATTTAATCCATTTGAATTTATTATTTCAAGTGATGATGTTCAATTTCATAAACCAAACCCTTTGCCTTATTTAAAAGCAATGAAATTAAGCGGAATAAGATTTAATAAATCTATAGTTTTTGAAGATTCTATTCCTGGGCTTAGATCATCTTTAGCAGCTAAATTACCCACTATTTATGTTCCTTCAAATATACCCGCTGTTATTGATAAGGATATGAATTTAAACTGTTTTGTAGATAGTCTGGGCAATGAGAGTTGCCAAGCTAATGTTATTAAAGGGCCTAAGCTTGATAGTAATTATGTTGATTTTTCTTATTTAGAAAAATATTTGATGACATTTTAAAATGCAAAAAACAAAATTTTCAAAAATTAATGATCAATTTACTGAAATATTGTTTGGTTTTTTAAGCTCCTCTTGGAAATCTAAATCAATTAATATAATTTCTGTGTTGACTGGGTATTTTTTATTTGCAAATTTTGTAACTAAATTTATATCTGAAGGTCGAAATGAATTAATAATGGTTCCCATAATAATACTAATTATTGAACTTATAATTAGAATTAAACCATCTTCAGATTCTAGTTTACTTAAATTGTGGTCAATAGTTGATAAAGCTCGAATTGGAGCAACTTATGCTGTGATACTTGAAGCCTTTAAACTAGGTTCATAACCAAATTATTCTTCACTTTCCTCTTCCTCGTCAATCGGATAAACAAACCCTTGTGCTTTACCAGTTAAAACAGATTTACCTAGTGACATCGCTTTTTGAGCAGCTAATGCTGCTTTACCTTTCCAGACAGCATGTCGATGATTTCTCTTGCTCTTTGATTTTTTCTTCTTTGGAACAGCCATACTAATTTCATATCTCCATTTATTAATATAACCTTTCAGTGGATATCTCTCAAATATTTGAGTATATTTGTTTTAAACAAGGCAATTCTTAATCTGAGCTTTTAAGCTTAACTTATTATATTTTATTGAAGATTAGTGTTCTTTAAATCAAATTTCTCATATTCAAATTCTAATAAAAGCTATTCTGATCTCTTATTAGAATTAGATTCAGGAGGAGTTGAATCTATATATTTCTATCCTAGAAAGAGGGAAATTGATGTTTTGTATAAAAATGGAAACAAAGAAAAAGTACCTATTCTTTATAATGATCAACTAATTCTTGAAAAAGCATCTGAAAATAATGTTGACTTAACCATAAATAATAGTCGTAAAGAATCTTCAGCAGCCAATTCGTTTGCATCAGTTGGTCTTTTTTTGATTTTTATAATAGCCATTGCTTTAATATTAAGAAGTACCTCAAAACTCGCTTCTAGAGCCTTAGGTTTTGGTAAAACTACATCGAAATTTATCACCATTGATGATGTAGAGACACGATTTGATGATGTTGCTGGAGTTCCTGAAGCAGCAGAAGAATTAAAAGAAGTGATTAAATTTCTTAATGAACCAAAAAAGTTTACAGATCTTGGTGCAAAAGTACCCAAGGGAGTTCTATTAATTGGTCCGCCAGGTACTGGTAAAACATTATTAGCTAAAGCTATTGCTGGAGAGTCAGGTGTTCCTTTTCTCTCTATAGCCGCATCAGAATTTGTTGAATTATTTGTTGGAGTTGGTGCAAGTAGAGTTAGGGACTTATTTGAAAAAGCAAAAGAAAAGTCTCCTTGTATAATATTTATTGATGAAATTGACTCTATAGGTAGACAAAGAGGTTCTGGTATCGGAGGAGGTAATGATGAAAGGGAACAGACTCTTAATCAGTTATTAACAGAATTAGATGGTTTTGCAGATAATTCTGGAATAATTGTTATTGCCGCCACAAACAGGCCAGATATCTTAGATTCGGCTCTTCTAAGACCTGGACGATTCGACAGAAAAATTGAAGTCATGCTGCCAGATGTAGATGGGAGAATGAAAATACTTGCAGTTCATTCTTTAACGAAACCTCTTTCAAAACATGTAAATTTAGCATATTGGGCATCAAGAACAGTAGGTTTTTCTGGAGCTGACTTAGCAAATTTAATGAATGAAAGTGCTATTCATTGCGCTAGAGAAGAATCTAAATTAATTAGTGATGTTCATATAGAAAATGCTTTAGATAAAGTTACTCTTGGTCTTCGTACTTCTATTATTTCATCTCAAAACATGAAAAAAATTATTGCATATAACGAAGTTGGACGTGCAATTGTTTCCGCTGTAAGAAATGGAATTGATTCAGTAGATAAAATAACAATCCTTCCGAGATCTGGATACATGGGAGGATATACTAAAATTAATCCTGACGAAGATATCGTATCAAGCGGATTAATTTCAAGGAAACTATTGTTATCTAAAATTGAAATAGCATTGGCAGGGAGGGCTGCTGAAACAATCGTTTACGGTGAAAATGAAATTACTCAATGTTCAATTAATGATATATCATATGCAACAAGCATAGTTAGAGAAATGGTAACTAAATATGGTTTTTCTATAATAGGTCCTCTATCTCTTGAAAATAGTAGTGAAATATCAATTGGAAATGGTTTTGTCCGGAATAAACCAATAATAGCTGATGACACTTACTCAAGAATAGATAATGAAATTATAAATATTTCTAAGATTTCTTTAAATAATGCCATAAAAATTATCCGTAATAATCGCATTTTATTAGAAAAATTAGTTGAATTATTATTAATTAAAGAAACTCTCGAGAATAATATTTTTAAAAAAGTAACTTTTGATTTATTAAAAGTGTGATTAAATACATTTAATTTATTTAAAAAAATTTCCTTGATAATCAATTTTAGCTTTTTAAGGCTATCCATAGTTTTTTTATTAGTATTACTTTTTCCATTGGTTCAAAAACAATGGTTAAATCTATATTTATTTAATACTAATAATTTTACTATTTATAAATTTTTATATTATCTTAGCGGTTTAACTGCACCAATTCTTGTAATTATAAACTCTTTAAATAACTTTACTTGTTATGAATTCGCTTATCATAAAAATAAAAATAATAATATTAAAGGTAAACTATTGCTATTAAT
>QCUP01000061.1 GCA_003208885.1 Prochlorococcus sp. AG-679-K21
CTAGAGTTAATTACCAAGCAGTAGGTTCTGGATCTGGAAGAAAAGCTTTCATAGATGAAACTGTTAATTTTGGAGCCTCTGACGATCCAATGAAAGAAGCTGATATAAAAAAAGTTACTAGAGGACTTGTTCAAATACCGATGGTAGGTGGCACAATTGCCTTTGGATATAACTACGATTGCGATTTAAAACTTACTCAAGAGCAAGCTGTTCAAGTAGCAATGGGAATGATTAAAAATTGGAAGGAATTAGGATGTAAGTCAGGTAAATTAACTTGGGCCCATCGATCTGATGGCTCAGGCACGACTAAAGCTTTTACAAATTCTATGGAGGCTTTCTCTAAAACCTGGAATCTAGGTACTGGTAAATCTGTTAAATGGCCTTCGGGAGTTGGAGCAAAAGGCAATTCTGGTGTTGCAGGTGTTATCCAAAACACTCCTGGCGCAATTGGTTATGTAAACCAGTCATACATTAAAGGTAATGTTAAGGCTGCTGCACTTCAAAACCTATCTGGTGAATTCGTTACCCCTAATACTGAATCAGGCGCGATAGCTTTAAATGGAATAACTCTTGATAAGAACTTGGCTGGTAAAAATCCAAACCCTACTGCTAAAGGAGCTTATCCAATAGCAACCTTAACTTGGATACTTGCTTATGAAACAGGTAATGGAAGGAATACTAAGGCAATTCAAGATACATTCTATAAATTGCTCAGCGATGAATACCAAGATAAAGCTCCTGCATTGGGTTTCGTTCCCTTGAAAGGTGAAATTTTAAAAAAATCAATTGAAGCTGTTGGAAGAATAGGAAGGTAATTTAGAACTAGTAAGCCAAGCAATAAAAATCAAAATAGATGAAGTATATAAACAATACTGCATACCAATAGTGGCATTTTTACCGAGCATAAATAATAAGCCCGATAGCAGGGTTCCAAATAATCTTCCCGCTGCATTAGCCATATAGTAATAACCAACATTTAAACTTACTTTCTCATTATCTGAATAAGCCAAAATTAAGTAGGAATGAGTAGATGAATTCATTGCAAAAACAAAGCCGAATATTATTAATCCAATAACAATTACAGGACCTAATGATTTGTCACCGTTTAATGCTCCTGCAATAAATAAAGGAATAACCGTCAAGATAAGTCCCCAAAATTGAACGGTAGTTTTTGTTGGGCTATTATTTTTCCCCCATACTTTTCTAAGTAATGGAGCTAATACTTGAAAGAAACCATAGATTATTATCCATCCACCCAAGAACAGCCCTATTTGTAAATAATCCCATCCAAAAGAAATGTCTAAAAATACTGGAAGAGCTACTACAAACCAGACATCTCTCGCTCCAAATAAGAAAAACCTTGCACTTGAAAGAATATTAATACCTTTAGACTTTGAATAAAGGTCTTTAAAAATTGGCTTTCTTTTCATTTTCCCTGAATCTTTAGGAAGACATAAAGTTAAAAAGAATGCGAAGCATAGACCTAAACCCATTATTCCAACTGCATTATTAAAGCCCAATAGCTTGTATAAGAGACCCCCTAGGAAGAAGCCAACACCCTTAAGTGCATTTTTAGATCCTGTTAAAATTGAAACCCACTTAAATAATTGTTTTTGACTATTTTGATTATTCTCTTCTGAATCTGGAACTATTGATTTAACTGCACTTTTTGCACTCATTTTATTTAAATCTTTTGCTACCCCACTAAGTGCTTGGGCTAACATAACGTATGAGACGCTAAAGATTATTGACCAATTTTCTTTGACTGGAATCAGCATGAAAAGAGCAAGAATTTGCAGAATCGTTCCTATCCATAAAGTAAGTCTCAAGCCATATCTTGCCCCTATCCATCCTCCAAAAAGATTTGTAATTATTCCAAAAAATTCATAGAAAAGAAAAAGTAAAGCAATTTGCAGAGTTGAATAACCAAGTTCATGAAAATGACCAACAACTAGTATTCTCAATGCACCGTCAGTAAGAGTAAATGCCCAATAGTTTCCGGTAACGACACTATATTGTTGAAGGCTAGATAACTTCATGAAAACTAAAATTTATTTTCTTTCTCAATTACATAAGAAGTAAGATCTGCAAGCCTGCAACTATAACCCCACTCATTGTCATACCAGGCATAAATCTTTAATAAATTAGAATTTACAACCATCGTTGAAAGTCCATCAATTATTGAACTTCTACAGTCATTTAAGTAATCAGCGGATACTAAGGGTCTCTCCTCGTATCCAAGAATACCTTTTAAGTATGTTTCAGATGCTTTTTTAAATTCATTATTTACTTGCTCTTCATTTACTTCCTTATTTAATTCAAAAACTATGTCGGTTAATGAGGCGTTTAGAAGTGGAACCCTTACTGCATGACCATTTAGTTTTCCTTCTAATTCAGGGAAAATTTCAGCAATCGCATTAGCTGATCCAGTTGTAGTAGGTATTAAGCTTTGCATGCATCCTCTTGCTCTTCTTAAGTCACTTTTGTAAAAATCTACTGGAGATTGTGTATTTGTAACGTCATGAATAGTTGTTATAACCCCATGTTTAATTGAGAAATTTTCATTAACAACTTTTACGATTGGAGCCAAGCAATTTGTAGTACAGGATGCTGCTGTAATTAATTTATGTTTTTCAGGTTTATAAAGGGCTTGATTAATTCCATAAACAATATTAAGTGCTTGTTCCCCTCCCACAATTCCTTTCACAGGACACGCAACTATTACTTTTTTTATTCCAAGAGAATCAAAGTATGGATTTAATTCTTTAGGAGCTTTGTTTTTACCTGTACATTCCAAAACAAGATCAACCGAAGATTTATTCCATGGAACATCAAGATAGTTCTTTATTGATGTAAAGGAAATTTTTTTATCTTCAATTAATATTTCGTTGTCATTCGAAGCTATTTTTTTATTCCATTTACCATGAACAGAATCAAACTCTAGTAAATGAGATGCAGTTAAAGAATCCCCATTAATTTCATTTATATGAGTTATTTCAATATC
>QCUP01000062.1 GCA_003208885.1 Prochlorococcus sp. AG-679-K21
ATCTCTTCCAACCAGTTAAAATCTACTGGTTCAGAAATGATTCTTTCTAATACATTCCATCTCCATCTTCAACCAGGTGAAAAACTTATCAAAGAAGCAGGTGGCATTCATAAATTCATGAATTGGGATAAACCTATACTTACCGATTCAGGTGGATATCAAGTATTTAGTTTAGCTAAACTAAATAATGTTACAAATGAAGGAGTGGAATTTAAAAACCCTAGAGATGGGAGCCATGTTTTTTTATCTCCTAATAAAGTAATGCAGATTCAAATGGATCTTGGCTCTGATATTGCGATGGCTTTTGATCATTGCCCTCCTCATACTGCGAGTGAAAATGATATTCAGGACTCTTTAGAACGTACACATTTATGGTTAAAAAAATGCGTTGAAACGCATAATAAATCTAATCAAGCACTATTTGGTATTGTGCAGGGGGGGCGATATCCAAAACTAAGAGAAATTAGTGCTAAATTCACTAGCTCTTTTGATTTGCCTGGTATTGCAGTAGGAGGAGTTAGCGTGGGAGAGTCAGTTAACCAAATTCATGACGTTATAAATTTTGTGCCAAAATACTTACCTAAAGATAAACCAAGATACTTAATGGGTATAGGCTCCATGCAGGAGATTTCCTTAGCGATTGCAAAAGGGTTTGATCTGTTTGATTGTGTTTTGCCAACAAGGTTAGGACGACATGGCACAGCATTTTTTAATGATGAAAGATGGAATATACGTAATGCACGTTTTAAAAAAGATTTTTCTCCAATAGATAAAACTTGCAAATGTGAAACTTGTAAATCTTACTCTCGTGCTTACTTACATCATTTAGTTAGAAATGATGAAATATTAGGTCTCACTCTTATTAGTATGCATAATATTTCTCATCTAATTCGATTTACAAATGCAATTTCTGCTGCAATTAAAGATAATTGTTTTACAATAGATTTCGCTCCATGGAAAAGATCCTCTATTGCTCACCATACGTGGTAACGTCTTAACATAATTAATTAATTTATTAAGAAGGTGCTCACTCTATTAAATACATTCGCTGAATTGCCTGAAGCATATAAGGCTTTCGCTCCAACCGTTGACGTTCTTCCTTTAATACCTTTATTTTTCTTTTTATTAGTTTTTGTTTGGCAAGCTGCAGTTGGGTTTAAATAAAATCTATTTATGAATTAGAAGGGTATGTCAAGAGATATTGCATCCCCAGAGTTTTCTACTGCACATTCAATAAAATCTGCAATTTTTAACGCTCTTGAGGCTTGTTCTCCATCCACTTCTGGTAATTCTTTACCTTGTACGCACTTAAGAAAATGTTCTAATTCTGCATATAAAGGTTCAATAGAGGTTGTGCTTACTTCTTCAACATAACCATCATTTCTATAAACTAATTCTCCATGCTCCGCTGTATATGATTCATGAGCTTTTCTATGGATTTGTAAAGAATGATTTAAAAAGTCAGTTTCAACTAGACCATCCTGGCAATGTGCGCTTAAATTCCGGATTTTTTTATGACTCATCTTGCTGGCAGTTAAACTCGCAATAATATTATTCTTGAACACTAAAGTAGCATTTACATAATCTATTAAGCCATCACTATTTCTTCCTCCAACAGCGGCTAATTTTTGTATCTTTGAATTAACTAATTCAAGTACTAGATCAATATCATGAATCATTAAATCCATGACTACTGATACATCATTTGCTCTGTCAGCATGAGGACTGTGCCTTCTTGCTTCTAAAACAACAATTTCTTCATTTTGAACTATTTTATTTAACTCCCTAAAAGCAGGGTTAAATCTTTCAATATGTCCAACTTGTAGCAGACAGTTACTAATTTTAGAGGCATTTATTAAAGATTTAGCCTCTAACTCATTAGCTGCAATAGGTTTTTCAATAAGAACATTTACTCCTGCTTTAAGACAATCTAGGCCTACTTTGTGATGGAGAAGTGTAGGGACAGCAATACAAATTGCATCAACTTTAGAAATAAGATCATGATAATCTTTAAACCACTCACATTGAAATTGCTCTACTGCTAATTTACCTCTGTTTTCGTTTGGATCGGCAACTCCAACTAAATCTGCATCTTTTAGCAAACTAAGCACGCGAGCATGATGCCATCCCATATTTCCTATACCGATGACTCCAACCTTTACTGAGGATGAGGTTGGTTTCATATCTTATAGTCCATGTATATTTAGTTATTATCCTTCATTGGATGGCAATTTTAACTTTTTGGCAGGAATATTTTTACACGATCAATTTTGGGACCTGACATTGAAATTATTTCAAATTTAATATTTTTAAAATCTAAATTATCTCCAATTTTTGGAACCATTTGAAATTTCTCAAGAAGAAATCCTGCAAGTGTATGATAATCAGCTCCTTCTGGAATAAAACATCCCAACTTTTTGTTAATTTCTATTATTTCTGCTTTGCCAGCAATTGACCACTTCTTGGAGAAATTATCCAACATTTTCATATCAGAGTATACTCTGCTATTCAGCATTTCTTCTCCAACAATTTCTCCAGTTAGATCAGCTGCAGTAATAAGTCCCTCAGTCCCTCCATGTTCATCAACAACCAGCAAAAATGGATTGTATTCTCTAACGATAGGTAATATCTCTGCTAATGAGCATGTCTCTATTACTTTTGTAATGGGCAAAAGGAAAGGCTCTAGTAATGTATTCGCTTCCATTTCACTTTTAGATATTGGTTTTGCTAAATAACGTAAATCTAAGACTCCTAAAACATCATCTAGTGACTCACCAATTACAAAAAAACGAGCATGCCTTGTTTTATCAACTTGTTTCATAAGTTCAGCAAACGTAATATTTTTTGGCAAAGTTACCATTTCAGATCTTGGAATCATTACTTCTTTAACTTGAGTATCTTTTAAAGCAAAAACACCTTCTAAGATATTTTTCTCATCAGGTTTTAATCCTGTGACATTATCTGTTTCTATTAA
>QCUP01000063.1 GCA_003208885.1 Prochlorococcus sp. AG-679-K21
CAATTATTGAAGTTATTGGTCAAGCTACAAAGGGCTCACGGAGGATACCTAGGCACACAGAGGCGATGAAGGACGTGGTTACCTGCGATAAGTCTCGGGGAGTTGGAAGCACACTTTGATCCGGGAATTTCCGAATGGGGCAACCCCTTGAACGACCAACTGAATATATAGGTTGGTGCGAGCTAACCCAGCGAACTGAAACATCTTAGTAGCTGGAGGAAGAGAAAGTAAATAACGACTCCCTCAGTAGCGGCGAGCGAACGGGGAATAGCCCAAACCGATAGTCTTGACTATCGGGGTTGTGGGACAGCAATATGGATCAACAATTCTAGAAGAAACGTTTGAATGGCGTGCCATAGAGGGTGAAAGCCCCGTAATTGAAAGATGAGTTGACCTAGCTGTATCCCGAGTAGCACGGAGCACGTGGAATTCCGTGTGAATCTGCGAGGACCACCTCGTAAGGCTAAGTACTACTGTGTGACCGATAGTGAAACAGTACCGCGAGGGAAAGGTGAAAAGAACCCCGGGAGGGGAGTGAAATAGAACATGAAACCGTGAGCTTACAAGCAATGGGAGCCCGACTAATCGGGTGACCGTGTGCCTGTTGAAGAATGAGCCGGCGACTTATAGGCACTGGCGGGTTAAACCGGAAATGGTGGAGCCACAGCGAAAGCGAGTCTTAATAGGGCGTTTGTCAGTGTTTATAGACCCGAACCCTGGTGATCTAACCATGGCCAGGATGAAGCTTGGGTGATACCAAGTGGAGGTCCGAACCGACTGAAGTTGAAAATTCAGCGGATGAGCTGTGGTTAGGGGTGAAATGCCAATCGAACCAGGAGCTAGCTGGTTCTCCCCGAAATACGTTGAGGCGTAGCGTCTAGTGCTCCAGCAGGGGGGTAAAGCAACCATTTCGGTGCGGGCTGCGAAAGCGGTACCAAATCGATATGAACTCTGAATACCCTGTGTGTAACTAGGCAGTCAGACTGTGGGGGATAAGCTCCATAGTCAAGAGGGAAACAGCCCAGACCGCCAGCTAAGGTCCCAAAATTAACGCTAAGTGATAAAGGAGGTGGGATTGCCCAGACAACCAGGAGGTTTGCCTAGAAGCAGCCATCCTCAAAGGAGTGCGTAATAGCTCACTGGTCGAGCGATCCTGCGCCGAAAATGAATGGGGCTAAGCGTTATACCGAAGCTGCGGATAAATTTATTTATGGTAGGGGAGCGTTCTATGTTGGGTGAAGCGTTAGCGTAAGCGGACGTGGACGGCATAGAAGTGAGAATGTCGGCTTGAGTAGCGAAAACATGGGTGAGAATCCCATGCCCCGAAACCCTAAGGGTTCCTCCGGCAGGCTCGTCCGCGGAGGGTTAGTCTGGACCTAAGGCGAGGCCGAAAGGCGTAGTCGATGGATAACAGGTCAATATTCCTGTACCAGTTATGTTTTGGGAAGGGGGACGGAGAAGGCTAGCCAGGCCAGATGTTGGTTACTGGTTCAAGCGTTCAAGGCTTTGAGAGATGGAGAAAACATCTTGAGCTGAGGCGTGAGTACGAGCTGCTACGGCAGCGAAGTTGGTGATGTCATGCTTCCAAGAAAAGCCCTATACCCGTTAAGACATAAATGCCAGTACCCGAAACCGACACAGGTGGGGTGGTAGAGAATACCGAGGGGCGCGAGATAACTCTCTCTAAGGAACTCGGCAAAATGGCCCCGTAACTTCGGGAGAAGGGGTGCCAGCGAGAGCTGGTCGCAGTGAAGAGGCGCAAGCGACTGTTTACCAAAAACACAGGTCTCCGCTAAGTCGCAAGACGATGTATGGGGGCTGACACCTGCCCAGTGCCGGAAGGTTAAGGAAGCTGGTTAGCTTTTGGCAAAGCTAGCGACTGAAGCCCCGGTGAACGGCGGCCGTAACTATAACGGTCCTAAGGTAGCGAAATTCCTTGTCGGGTAAGTTCCGACCCGCACGAAAGGTGTAACGATTTGCGCGCTGTCTCGGAGAGAGGCTCGGCGAAATAGAATTGTCTGTGAAGATGCGGACTACATACACCCGGACAGAAAGACCCTATGAAGCTTTACTGTAGTTTGATATTGTGCTCGGGCTCTAATTGCGCAGAATAGGTGGGAGACGTTGAAATAGTGCTTGTGGGTATTATTGAGTCATCGGTGAGATACCACTCTATTAGAGCTAGGGTTCTAACGCTTACCCGTTATCCGGGAAGCGGACAGTATCTGATGGGCAGTTTGACTGGGGCGGTCGCCTCCTAAAAGGTAACGGAGGCGCACAAAGGTTCCCTCAGGCTGGTTGGAAATCAGTCGTTGAGTGCAAAAGCAGAAGGGAGCTTGACTGTGAGACCTACAAGTCGAACAGGGACGAAAGTCGGTTTTAGTGATCCGACGGTTCTGCGTGGAAGGGCCGTCGCTCAACGGATAAAAGTTACTCTAGGGATAACAGGCTGATCTCCCCCAAGAGTTCACATCGACGGGGAGGTTTGGCACCTCGATGTCGGCTCATCGCAACCTGGGGCTGAAGTCGGTCCCAAGGGTTGGGCTGTTCGCCCATTAAAGCGGTACGCGAGCTGGGTTCAGAACGTCGTGAGACAGTTCGGTCCATATCCGGTGTATGCGCAGGAATATTGAGAGGATTTCTCCCTAGTACGAGAGGACCGGGAGGAACGCACCTCTGGTGTGCCAGTTATCGTGCCAACGGTAAACGCTGGGTAGCCATGTGCGGAGTGGATAACCGCTGAAAGCATCTAAGTGGGAAGCCCACCTCAAGATGAGTATTGCCATGGCTTAAGCCAGTAAGGTCACGGGAAGAACACCCGTTGATAGGCTCTACGTGGAA
>QCUP01000064.1 GCA_003208885.1 Prochlorococcus sp. AG-679-K21
ACTTGGTTTAAACGCAAGAGAATATGACCAATTTGTAATTAACAAAACAAATGAAACTTCAGCCAAAGTATTTCCTGTTGTTTTAAATGTATATGATAAATCTTTTTACAAAAGATTAGACAGAATAGTTGAGAATGGTACTCGTTTATCAGAGATAGATAAGAAAGAAAATCCAAATTTAATTAAAGTATTATCTAAATTACCCATTTTTATTTCAAACGGTTATCAACTGATAAGACTATACTTATTAAAACCTCTTGAAAGTGATGATTTTCAACCATCAATTAGATAATCTGATCTTAACAATGAGCTAAAGTTATAGAATTCAAATGGTATCTGCGAGTATTAAATCTTCCGAAATTAGATTTGGTGAATGTAATAAAAAACTACTGGAAGAAGTCATTTTCTATGGCATATCCCTAGGTGCTGATTTTGTAGAATTATTTATTGAAAACTCTGATAATTCAAATGTTCTCGCAGAAGAAGATTTTATTACAAATGTAAGTCCATCATTCGGCAAAGGAGCTGGAATAAGAATATTTAAAGACAAGAGAGATGGGTTTGTTAGTACTAATGACTTGTCAAAACATGGATTAATGAGATCTATTTCTCAAGCAATCGAAATGTTAGATATCTCTAAAAAAACTAATAAATTAATTTTTAATGGACTTGAAAAACTAAAAGACTATAGTAAGTCAAAAATTAATTGGCTTAATGAAGTGCCAACAATAAATGAAGTAAGCGAAAAATTATTACTTAGCACTAAATCATTAAAAAAGGATAAGAAAGTTGTTGTTAGAAAAGGTAGTTATGCAAGAAATTGGCAGGAAGTAATAATTGCTTCAAGTGATGGAACTTATGCTACTGATATAAGACTGCATCAAACGGTAGGACTTAACATTATTGCTAATGACGCTCAATATAGATCGAACGGTAGTAGAAGATTTGGATCGCATGGAATCCCTAATGAATTTAGATCATGGGATCATGAAAAAGCTTCAAATGAAGTTTATGAAAGTTCAATGAATATGTTGTATGCAGACTATGTTCAGGCTGGACAAATGCCAGTGGTATTAGCTAACAAATTTGGTGGTGTTATATTTCATGAGGCTTGTGGGCATTTACTTGAAACAACTCAGATTGAACGTGGAACAACTCCATTTAGTGATAAGTTGAATGAAAAAATAGCTCACGAGTCAGTGACAGCAATAGATGAGGGCATTTCTGAAGGATCTTTCGGATCAATATCTATTGATGATGAAGGAATGGAACCAGAGAAATCAATACTTATTAAAGATGGTATATTAAAGAAATTTCTTTCTGACAGAGCTGGTGAATTAAGAACTGGTCATAAAAGAACCGGTAGTGGTAGAAGGCAAAATTATTCATTCGCTGCCGCATCAAGAATGAGAAACACCTATATAGCTAAAGGTGAATTCACTAAAGAAGAATTAATAAATAGTATTAGCGATGGCCTTTACTGTAAGTCAATGGGTGGTGGAAGTGTAGGAGCGACAGGCCAATTTAATTTCGCAGTTGAGGAAGGTTATTTAATAAAGAATGGTAAATTAACTAAACCAGTAAAAGGAGCAACATTAATAGGTGACGCGAAAGAAGTAATGCCAAAAATATCCATGTGTGGAAATGATTTAGAGTTAGCTCCTGGTTTTTGCGGTTCAGTCAGCGGAAGCGTTAATGTAACAGTTGGCCAGCCACATATTAAAGTCGATTCAATAACAGTAGGGGGGAGATAAAAATGAATCCTACTGAAATAACAACTCAAATATCAACTGCTGCAAACATATTAAATATTGATAAATGGGATTACGGTGCTAGTTTTTCTAATGATTATTCTGTTCAAGTTGATAGAGGAGCAGCGAAACAGTTAAAAGCATCTCAAAAACAGGTCATAACTTTAAGAGTTTGGAATAAAGACAACTTAGTTGGCATCACGACTACAAGTGATCTAAGTGAAACAGGTCTTAAAAAAGCTTTAAGACAAGCGAATATAGCTTCAGAATTTGGGAATAAAAATGAATTTACTGATTTTTCTCCTTTAGCCAAAGATCCCATACAAGTAAAAGAATTTGATAAGAAAAATCCATTAGGAATTAAAAAGCTACTTAAAATTCTTAGAGAGGCTGAATCGAAGCTAATCGATAGTCATGAGGCTATTAAATCTATTCCTTACAACGGATTGTCAGAAAGTTTTTATGAAAGAATTTATGCAAACAGTGATGGGGCATTTCGAAATTATAGTAAAAGTCAAGCTGCTATATATTTATATGCGAGAGCAGAAGAAAAAGATAAAAAACCTCGTAGTTCAGGTTCAGTTAAACTAGGATACGGTGTTGAAGACATTGATATTGAGTCCTGTATTAAAGAGGCCGCAAAGAAAACAATTGCACATTTAGATTACTCATCAATAAAAACAGATAAGTATTTAATCTGTCTATCACCTGAAGCATTTTTAACAATAATGAATGCATTTAGTTCTATCTTCAATGCTAGAAGTATTATTGACGGTGTAAGTCTTTCAGATAAAAACTCGATTGGTGAATTGATTTCAATTCCAGCTTTGAATATCTATGATGATGGCCTTAATGATAAAAATATATCTTCTGCACCATTCGATGGTGAAGGGACCCCAACAAAAAAACTAATGTTAATTAATAAAGGTAAATTAGAAAACTTTCTACATTCGGAATCAACTGCAAAAATTTTTAATACCATACCCACAGGGCATGCTGGACTTGGCTCAAAAGTATCAGTTTCTCCAGATTGGTTAGTAATTGAAAAATCTA
>QCUP01000065.1 GCA_003208885.1 Prochlorococcus sp. AG-679-K21
ATAAAAGTGGTAGGAGGCATAAAGAAACTATCACAAGTCATTGATTTATTTGATTTAGGTATTGATTGTATTGGAACTTCAAATTTTAATGAGATCTTTAAAGAAATTAAACTTATTTAAATGTCAGGCGAAATCAGAATAAAAGGTCTCTGTATTAAAGCCAGTCCACTCGGTGAGAGTGGAAGATTACTAACTGTTTTAACAGATGAACAAGGTATTATTAGGCTTGCAGCTCCAGGCGCCAGACGTCCAAAAAGTAGTCTTGCGGCAGCTACTCCGTTAACATATTTAAGTTTTCAGATCTTTGGAAAAAGAAGTCTTAAGTCTGTTCGTCAAATTAAAATACTCAAAAGCTACAACGGGTTGGGGAAAAATATTGAATGTCTTGCTGCAGCCCAAGCAATAACTGAATTAACCTTTTTATTAGTTGGAAATAATGATAAGCAAAAAGATTACTTGTCTAGCGTACTTATTCATTTAGATCGAATTTATGAATATAACCTTGAAAGTGAAGAGGACTTCAAAATGCTTTCAATGAGTATTCAATCTTTAATTCATTTATTAGCAATAGGAGGGATAAATATTCCTGTGAATTTTTGCTGCAAAACGGGTGAGCCTATCAATCCACCCTTAGGCAACTGGGATTGGCAATGTTTCTATTTACCGAATGAGGGATTTTCTACTATAGAAGATATAGAGAGTATTTTAAAAGTGAATGCTTCTGAAATTGCTCTTTTGCAAAGACTTCTTTTCGCAGAATTACCAATTAAATCAAATGGGGAATTATTGGGACCTAAAAAAGTTTGGCTTAAAATATTATCGATTATCGAAAGTTGGATCTCTGCTCAATTAGAAAAAGAATTATCATCACTAAAAATGTTAAGAGAATTTTACAGATAATTAAGGTTGAAATTGTTACTAAATTAAAAGATCTCGATCATTGTAACTTTGACTGTTAACTTTATAAATAGTTAATTAATTTGATGTGGTCCATGTTGCCTGGTTAGGTAAAAAATCTCCCTTTTGTGGAAATGTAAGTTACGGAAATTTAACTACCGAACAATTAAAAATCAGAGGCCATAAAGTAAGTTTTATACATTTTGATAATCCCTCTAATGCAAACGAATCTAAACCCTTATTTTTAGCAAACGATCCTGAAGTAAGTCTTCCTTACTTAATTAAATCTCAAGTTTACACTATCCCTTCTCCAAGAGCAGAAAAAGAATTAAGACATTCATTAGAGAGATTAAAGCCAGATATAGTTCATGCAAGTCTAACTTTATCTCCTCTCGACTTTAGATTGCCTGAACTTTGCAAACAAATAAACCTCCCACTCGTAGGAACGTTTCATCCCGCATTTGATAAAAATAATAGGAACTTAACTGCAAGTACTCAACAATTAACTTATCAACTGTATGCGCCCTCTCTCTCTAAATTTCATAAAATAATTATTTTTTCAGAACCTCAAAAAAAACTTTTAGAAAACCTAGGCGTTAGTAGAGAAAAGCAAATAATTATTCCAAATGGAGTTGATGAAGAAATTTGGAAACCTATGACAGTAAAAAGTAAAAAGTATAATTTAGTTAAAAGTAAATTAGGAGAAGGAAGAATCTTTATATATATGGGAAGGATTGCAAATGAAAAAAATATTGAGGCTCTTTTAAAAGCCTGGCGTCAAACAAAAACTGAGAATTGCAAACTAGTAATTGTTGGAGACGGACCAATGAAGCCTACACTGGAAAATAGTTTTTCTAACTTAGGAAAAGATAAATTAATTTGGTGGGGATCAGAAACTGATTTAGAAACCAGAGTAGCAATTATGCAAATAGCAGAGGTATTTTTTTTACCAAGTTTAATAGAGGGACTATCTTTATCACTCTTAGAGGCCATGTCCACTGGTACGGCATGTGTTGCAACTGATGCTGGCGCTGATGGTGAAGTTTTAGATAATGGAGCCGGCATTGTGATTTCTACTGAAAATGTTGTCACTCAATTAAAAACTATAATTCCAATTTTGGTAGATCATCCTTCATTCACAAAGGATCTAGGGGAAAAAGGACGTGAAAGAGTAATTGAAAGATATACAATTAAAAAAAATATTGAAGCTCTGGAAAAACTTTACTTAAATACTATAAATATATCTAACCCTTAACGAAATTCTTTACTACGATTACTGGCCGAAACTACTGCTTCTATAAGAGCAGACCTTAAACTCCTATTTTCTAAAACCCTTAGTGCTGATATGGTGGTGCCCCCAGGAGAAGTTACCATATTCTTAAGTTCAGCAGTTGTTAAATTAGTTTCTTTTATTAAACTAACAGTGCCTAAAATCATCTCCGTAACAAGTTCTTCAGAAAGTTTTTTTTG
>QCUP01000066.1 GCA_003208885.1 Prochlorococcus sp. AG-679-K21
TTACTGAGAATTTTTTTTGTAATCAATCCAGAAAACTTTAATGATAAATCTGAATCTCTTCTTAGTTGTAAATTATTTTTTACTTTTGCGGCCTGCTTCCCAGCAGTTTTCTTACCATCTTCCCAAAATAGATCATCTTTGTTTAAATTTTTTCTAAGGATTTCTAATTCTTCAGAATTCAAAAGTTGATGAGTTAAATAATTCATTTTTGATATAAAAAATGATACAAATTGATGTATTGAAAATCTCTTTGAGAGGCCTTGTTGTGTAGATAGATATAAAGTAACCATAGATACTATTTTGAAAAAGTGCAAAATCTAAAAAAAATACTTTACTCAGCACTAACATGTACAATTTTTCTGAATTTTAATATACCCGCTAATTCAACAGAAAAAGAAGTAAAAGTTTATTCGGGTAGACATTACAACACTGATAGGAGTGTCTACAAAAAGTTTGCAGAAGAAACAGGAATCAAAGTTAGACTTATCGAAGCGGCAGGAATCTCTTTAATTGAGAGATTGAAAAGAGAGGGAAAGAATTCCCAAGCAGATTTAATTTTGCTAGTTGATGCCGCAAGAATTACAAATGCTGCTAAAGCTGGATTACTCCAAAGTGTAGAATCAAAATCTTTAGAAAATGATGTTCCTCTTGGACTTAAAGATAAAAGAAAAGAATGGTATGCATTAACTAGAAGAGTAAGAGTTCTGGTTGCTAATCCAAAAGTTATAGATGTTAGCAAGATAAAGGACTATACAGACTTAGCAGATCCATCCTTAAAAGGTAAAGTATGCTTAAGAAATAGAAAAAGTCCATATAATCAATCTTTAGTTGCTAATCAAATAGTGAACAAAGGTGAATCAAAAACTAAAGCTTGGTTAAGCGGAATGATTTCTAACGTTTCCCAACCCTTCTTCCCTGGTGATATTTCAATAGTTAGAGCGGTTGCTAAGAAAAAATGTGGCGTAGGTATTGTTAATCATTATTATGTCGCAAGAATGTTAGCTGGTGTTAATGGAAGAAGAGATGCTTTATACGCAAAACGAACATCCGTAATTACTCCAAATCCTGCACATGTAAATATTAGTGCTGGAGGTGTAGCGAGATACGCAACAAACAAAGCTGAAGCTATTAAGCTCCTTGAATATTTAGCATCTCCAACTGGAAGTAAAGGACTTGCTGCTCCAACTTTCGAACATCCTTTAAAAGAGGTTAATCAAAACCCTATTGTTAAAGATTTTGGAGAGTTTATTCCTGATATCGTTACGGTAGAAGATCTTGGGAGTAACAACTCAATGGCAATAAGGATGATGAAAGAAGCTGGTTGGGATTGAAGCTTAAGATATAAAACATAAAATAAATTTATACATTAATGTATATTGTTTAATTACGGAGAGGTGGCTGAGTGGTCGAAAGCGAACGATTCGAAATCGTTTAACGGGAAACTGTTCGTGGGTTCGAATCCCACCCTCTCCGTTGAATTTAGGTCTCATTATTTTTGAGTAATCTATGTACGGTTGTTCTGTCGATGCTCATTTTTTTTGCAATTTGAGGATTACTTAAACCTTCATTTTTTAATTCTCTAATCTTTTCTATATCTATTTTTTCTTTAATATTCCCTCCTCTCATGTCAGTCCCTTCCCACTTGAAACAATAGTTTTTAAGAAGGTTTATGTAGAATTCGGAGTATAGTTTATTACTAGATAATTTTTTATCTTTTTTGTATTTACTTCGAACTGTCCCAACCCAAGTTCCTAATTTAAATCCAGAAGAGGTGATTGTTTTTTGTGGGATATCTTTATTTGATTTTTTCTCCGTGTGTTTTGCGAATTCTTTAATCCCTCTCATAAAGGCATCGTGATCAGGTTGATAAGTCCATCCAGAAAGAGATTCTATAAGAATTATCTCATGAGTTTTAAGTTCATTATTTATTGCCCTTCCTCTCATTTTTGTAACCCATGCACCAATTCTTCTTAATTCCTTTGCATCAAAATCAACAGAAGTATTAGAAGTAATTGGAATCCCTTTTTGAATACATTTTGTATATACTCTTGCAAAACCTTCCCACTTATCCCAATACCAATTTTTTATTCTATTGCATGCTTCTATTTCTTCTGTAGTTAATCGACGTTTATTTTTAGTCTTTTGACCGAACTCATCTATGTAAGAGGGGTCATCTCCATATTTCATTACTCTATATCTTGATCTATAGTCAGTCGCAAAATTTCCTAAGTTGAACTTACTAGATTTATATGTATGGTTATAAGTTTTTGGAGAACCTGAATGAATAATTTTTTTACTTGGATTACATGATTCATTATCCTCACACCACTTTTTCAGA
>QCUP01000067.1 GCA_003208885.1 Prochlorococcus sp. AG-679-K21
AAATCAATTTCTTTACCGTTACAAAATCGCTCGAGCATTATTTCAGCGCTTGCCTTACTTACTTTGCAAATATCTATTTCGTTAAAAGGTTCTAAAAATTGCTTTCGAGAAGATTTATTTTTTATATATTTGGGTTTCATCTTTAAATTTATACCTGATTAAATGATATTAATTATGTCAATTAATTTGTTTAATCTTTATATTTTTTTAATTTTTAGATTTAAAAGTTTCCCATTTCATATTTTCTTTTAATTCATTAATACTTTTAGAAATTGATACTAGGTTAACTAATTGAAGAATTTGATTTTTATTTAATCTATCAGTAGCAATAAGTCTGTTAATCATTTCAAGAACATTTTCATCATTAACGTTCATATTTTAATTACCTACTTTAATTAAATCTATTGAGCTTAATTTTAATTGTATGAGAACAAGTATCAACTTTTGAAATTTAATCTTCATAGAAATAAGAATATATTAACTAATTAATAATATATATAATATTAGGTTTAGAGATAAAATATTAAAGTCCATTAGCCATAGATCTAAATATGAATTATCGGTTGAAACTCACTTTAAATATATTTCGGTTAAGGTATCTATAAAAGGGATGAATAAAAAACAAATCACTGAATCTTTAAGTAGAGATGAAGTCAACGAAATGATTGAGAGTGCTTTACGGAGACATAATAGAAGATCTACCATAATATCAAGCGTGTTAGGTTGGATTTTAATCGGAGGATATTCTTTCGGATTATTTCATGTTGTTCAAAATGTTTAATACATGCCAGGAAGTTAAATTAACGCATTTAATGTTAAATTTAAAAGAGTTATATAGTTCTTATGAGGGAATATATCAATACAAACTTAAAAGAAATCAAGACACATATAAAGAAGAGAATAAAAAAACTTTCCAAATTAAATAGCAATTCAATTAGTGAGGAGTTTAAAGAATGGAATGATTCATTAATTGAAAAAGAATTAATTTGGACTTTACCTGACTTAACTAGAGTCGAAAGATACAAAAATTTTTGTAGATCTATTCAAAAAGAGATTAAATAAATAAATTAATCTCCTAAGTGGATATTATTTATTTTTAAATAAGCATATCCAGCAAAACCGACAATATTTAGTATCAAGACAAATAACCAAGCATTGATTGGTTGATCATTATCAAACTTTTTAATTTTGAGTTTTGCTTTAAGCCTTTCTATGTAATTGGCCATACTTGTTAAAATGACTAAAGAAGTTAATATAAAATGTATTTAAATAAGCAATTTATATTTATTAATATTTATTAAAAAGAAAATTAATTATTGTTTACTCCTTTTATCACTATCTCTATTGATCGGGTATTTAACCAATTCTCTTTTGAGATTTTTTATTAATTTAGTATAATTCATTATAGTAAATTTCCTAGTTAAGGAATGATGCCATTTCATAAATTCATATTAAAGAATTACTTGCTATATTATAAACGTTAAATTTATAATAAAATTAAGGTGTGAAGCCCTTAATTATTTTCAAAAAAGGACTACAAATTTCATGAGTTTAAGAGTTGGTCAAGAAGCACCAGATTTCACTGCAACAGCAGTTTATGATCAAGAATTTAAAGACATTACCCTCTCAAGTTATAAAGGAAAATGGGTTGTGTTGTTTTTCTATCCATTAGACTTTACATTTGTTTGTCCAACAGAAATTACAGCTTTCAGCGATGAATTTAAAAAATTCTCAGACTTAAATACTGAAGTACTAGGAGTATCTGTAGATAGCAAACACTGCCACTTAGCTTGGATACAAACACCAAGAAATGAAGGAGGTATAGGGGATATTAACTATCCTTTGGTTTCTGATTTGAAAAGAGAAATTTGCCAAGCTTACAACGTACTTAATGATGATGGTGAAGCTGATAGAGGTTTATTTCTTATTAATCCAGAAGGAATTGTAATGCACACAACAGTTAATAAAGCCCCAGTAGGAAGAAATGTTGATGAAACACTAAGAATACTTCAGGGTTATCAGTATGTAGCAGCTAATCCTGATGAAGTCTGCCCTGCGAATTGGACTCCGGGGGAGAAAACTATGCTAGAAGATCCAAAAGGAAGTAAAGAGTATTTCTCTGCACTTTAAATCTAAAATATAATTATTCAATATTTTTATCTATTTAAAAAGGATTGAATAGTATAAGAATATTAATATGTAAAAAATAACAATATTTGAAATTGGTGCAATTTCCTTTTTATAAGGTTTTGGAACGTTCCAGTCACTTAAAAAAGAGCTATATGAAATATATGACCATAAA
>QCUP01000068.1 GCA_003208885.1 Prochlorococcus sp. AG-679-K21
AAACTCTAAAGGATTTCTTTTTTTTTGGTGTACATTTTCTTAAAAGTTCTTCAACTACTTCAAAATCTCTCCAACCATCTATTTGAACCGTCCTTCCATCTAAACCTTTGCTTGTTCTAAAAAATTCTGCAACATCTTCTAATTGATTAGGGGCTATTTGATTGATGCTAATTATATTTTCTTGCCTAGGATTAGATATAGGAACACATAAAAGTTTCCCATCATATTTCCCACAGTCATGCATATCTAAGACCCCTATAGGTCTTGCTTTTATTAGACAACCTGCGAATGTCGGCTCATCCATGATTACCATTGCATCTAGTGGAGCCCCATCATCAGCGAGAGTGTTTGGGATAAAGCCATAGTCAAATGGGTAGCGTACTGAAGAATGCAAAATCCTATCAAGTGCCATAATTCCAGCTTGAGAACAATATTCATATTTATTCCTGCTCCCAGCTGGTATTTCAACAACTAGATTAACTATGCCCTTCATTGGAGATGGAGGTATCAAACTAAGATCCATCTTTTTTAATAGAGTGAAAAGAAGTAATCTCATTTCCTTGAGATAAAGGTCTACCAAGCAAAATAAAAATTGAAGGCAATAAAATCGTCAGGAAAGCTATTATTATCCCAAGAAACGAAATTGATAAATTCCTCATACTTAAGGGGTCATCATCATCTCTTTCCAATTCACTTGAAATAGTAATAAGAGAAGATTTTTCGCTTAAATTACTTTTTACAAACCGCTTTGAATTTGTGTATCTCAAGAGATTTACTTGTTAAAAGTTGAGTAGTAAACTTAACAAAATTATTTTACAATCAAAAAGTCCATAAATCAAAATATAGTTTAAATTAATTTTTTTCTAGTAAAGATCTAATACTTTTTAATTCTTCAAGGATTTGAGAAAGTGTATTTTGTGCAGCTGAAGATGGAGAATTAAAAACTTCTACAGTCACTTCTTTGATTCTTAAAATATCCTTAGCAAATCTTGCAATTTCATTAGGGTGAAAACGTAATGGCTCTTTCTGATCCGTTCTATATTCAGGATTTAATTTTCTCGGGTTAAAGCTAGGATTTAAATTTCTTAGATCAGTATTTGTGTACCTGTAAACAGAGGCTCTTGATCTGTTAAGGAATTTTTGAACTTCATCAATACCTACTAATTCTTCTGAACTAGAAATATTAGAATCTATATTTTCCATAACTTTATTAAAAATGTCATTCAGGTTAATAGATTTACTTAAAAATTTTTAAGTTTTATTATTGCAGAAAATAGCAGAAAGGATAAATCTAAACTACCTGCCTTCAGGGACTCAAGACACTTTAAATTTTTTGTACACCTTAATTGATAAAATTAATTAAATTTATAAGTTTTTTTATGCGCGTCACCACCTCATTTCCTCTGGGGACGCTTCGTGACACTCCTTCTGAAGCAGAAATCATTTCTCATCAATTACTTTTAAAAGGGGGTTTTATTCGCAGAGTTAATAGTGGCATTTATGCCTACATGCCAATAATGCTTAGAGTTATTGAAAAAATATCTAAAATAATTGAAAAAGAACTTAATAATAATCATTGTTCCAAATTACTTTTACCCCAACTCCACCCGGCAGATTTATGGAAAAAAAGTGAGCGATGGGAGGGTTACACTAAAGGTGAAGGCATAATGTTTAATTTAAAGGATAGGCAAGGAAAAGAATTTGGCTTGGGACCTACACATGAAGAAGTTATTACAAGTATTGCATCAGAAACGATAAATTCATATAAACAGCTGCCTTTATGTTTTTACCAAATACAAACAAAATTTAGAGATGAGATAAGACCTAGATTTGGATTAATGAGAAGTAGAGAATTTATAATGAAGGATGCTTATTCTTTTCACTCTTCAAAAGAAGATTTATCTTCTTTTTATGAAAAAATGGGAAAAGCTTATGAAAATATTTTTAAAAATTGTGGATTAGATACAGTCGGAGTGGATGCCGATAGTGGAGCAATTGGAGGAGCAGCATCTAAAGAATTTATGGTAACAGCAGATGCTGGGGAAGATTCTATTTTATTTACTGAGAGTGGTTCATATGCAGCTAATATTGAAAAAGCCGTCTCTTTACCATCAAAAGAGATTCCTTTAATAATTTCCCATGATGAATGGATAGAAACCCCCAATCAAAAATCCATTTTTGATATTTGTC
>QCUP01000069.1 GCA_003208885.1 Prochlorococcus sp. AG-679-K21
TTTTTCATTAGATATCTTCTTAATACCTGAGGCAACAATTCTAAGTGCATCAATATCTAAACCTGAGTCGGTTTCGTCCAAAATTGCAATTTTTGGTTCTAATAATGCCATTTGTAATATTTCATTCCTTTTCTTTTCCCCACCTGAAAACCCTTGATTAATACTTCTCGATAAAAAGGCAGAATCCATTTTGACTAAGTCAAGTTTTTCTTTTACTAAGTCTTCAAAATCAAAAGTGTCTAGTTCTTCTTTATTAAGAAACTTTCTTCTTGCATTTGTCGCAACTCTAAGAAATTCTAGATTACTTACTCCAGGAATTTCGATTGGATATTGAAAACCAAGGAAAATACCTGATTGAGCTCTCTCTTCTGGTTCTAAAGACTGAATATCATTTCCAATAAATTTTATTTCGCCTTTAGTTATTTTGTATGATGGATGACCCGCAATAATCTTGGAAAGAGTACTTTTGCCACAGCCATTTCTTCCCATGATTGCGTGAATTTCGCCAGGATTAACAGAAATGGTTACCCCTTTTAAAATAGGAAGATTTTCGATAGATGCAAAAAGATTATTTACTTCTAATATTGGATCTAATTCTTTCGTTTTGCTTTGCATCACACTTTAGAAATTAATTTATTATCCTACGGAACCTTCTAATTTGAGGGCAAGCAGCTTATCGGCTTCAGCCGCAAATTCCATTGGCAGTTGATTGAATACATCTCTACAAAAGCCACTTACCATCATTGATACAGCCTCTTCAAATTCAATACCTCTGCTTTGTAAATAAAAAAGTTGATCTTCAGAAATTCTACATGTACTTGCTTCATGCTCAATTTCTGAATTTGGTTGTTGAGATTGAATATAAGGAAATGTATTCGCAGCAGCTTTATCGCCTATTAACATTGAATCACATTGACTATAATTCCTTGATCCAGAGGCTTTTGAACCCATTTTTACTAGACCTCTATAACTGTTAATTGAATTGCCAGCACTAATTCCTTTACTAACTATTGTTGATTTAGTTCTAGGACCGATGTGAATCATTTTTGTACCTGTATCGGCTTGTTGAAGGTTATTAGTAAGAGCTACAGAATAAAATTCCCCTACCGATTCTTCTCCTAAAAGAATACAGCTAGGATATTTCCATGTAATGGCAGAGCCTGTTTCAACTTGGGACCAACTTATTTTACTTCTCTTACCTAAACATTTCCCCCTTTTGGTGACAAAATTAAAGATTCCACCAACTCCTTCTTCATTTCCAGCATACCAATTTTGTACTGTTGAATATTTAATTGAGGCGTCGTCTAAGGCAATAAGTTCAACTACTGCTGCATGCAGAGTATTCGTATCAAACATTGGAGCTGTACATCCTTCAAGGTAGCTAACGGAGCTAGACTCTTCTGCGATAATTAAAGTTCTTTCAAACTGACCAGAATCACCACTATTGATTCTAAAATATGATGAAAGATCCATCGGACATTTAACTCCTTTTGGGATGTAAACGAATGAACCATCACTAAAAACAGCAGAGTTTAAAGCAGCAAAATAGTTATCATTAGCCGGTACTACAGAACCTAAATATTTTTCTATTAAATTCGAGTGATCTTTAACTGCTTCACTTATAGAACAAAATATTACTCCATGCTCAGCAAGTTCTTTTCGGAAGGTTGTTGCTATAGATACACTATCGAATACTGCATCAACAGCAACATTTGTAAGTTTTTTTTGTTCAGTAAGAGGAATTCCTAATTTATCAAAAGTTTCTAGGAGCTTGGGATCAACTTCATCTAAGCTAGAAATTTTTTCTTTTTGTTTGGGTGCAGAATAGTAAATTATATCTTGATAATCAATCTTTTCGTAACCTAGGTCTGCCCAGTTAGGCTCCTCCATTTTTTGCCATTTCCGAAAGGCATTAAGTCTAAAATTAAGAAGATATTCAGGCTCGTCTTTTTTTTCTGAAATTAATCGAATTGTATCTTCATTTAGCCCTTTGGAAATCTTTTCAGTTTCGATATCGGTAACGAAACCATATTTGTATGGTTCAGATACGACATCTTTAACTAAATTTTCACTTACCATAATTTCTATAAATTAATCTATTACAATTAGTTTTCTATACTTTAGCTAAATATATGCCTAATATTGAGTTTTTATCTCTAATTAA
>QCUP01000070.1 GCA_003208885.1 Prochlorococcus sp. AG-679-K21
TTATCAAGATCAAATATTAGAGGGTCATTGCCATCACAATTATTTTCATAGAGAGTGATTTTATTATCGTTATCATATGCTGCAACTATATCTAAATCACCATCTCCATCTATATCAACTGCTAAAGCATGTCTAGCATTATCCCTTGTAGTATCGATATTGGATGAGGTCCATGTTGGATCTGCTGCGCCATCATTTTCGTACCAAGCAATAGTGTCATCACTTTGCGAAGCGGAGAGGATATCAATATCTCCATCACTATCCATATCGGCTAAGAAAATTGAACTTGCTCCATCTGCTGATGTTGCTATATCTGCAGCAGTCCATGTTGGATCTGCTGCTCCATCGTTCTCATACCAGGCAATGGTGTCATCCTGAAAAGAAGAAGAAACTATATCAATATCTCCATCACTATCCATATCTGCTAGTGAAACATCAGTAGCGCCTTGAGCTGTTGTGGCAATAGTAGAAGCAGAAAAAGTTGGATTAGTTAATCCATTATTTTCATACCAGGCTATTTTATTATCATTTGAGGATGCAGAAACTATATCTAAATCGCCATCATTATCCATATCAGAGACATAAACTTCGTAAACTCCATCTGCATTTGTAGTGATGCTATTTCCAGTAAAGCTTGGATTTGCGGCTCCATCATTCTCATACCACTTTATGGTGTCATCTCTGATAGAAGCAGTAACTACATCAATATCACCATCGTTATCAAGATCAGCAAAATGCAAGCCAAAGGCTCCATTTTCACCAGTAGCTAAATCTGAAGCAGTCCAAGATGGATTAGCGGCTCCATCATTTTCATATAAGACATATTTATTTCCGTTATCACCAATATTTAAAGCTGCTACTAAATCAATATCTCCATCTCCATCAATATCAGCCGCGCCAACGTTTGTTACAAAGGATGCATTAGTAGCAATATCTGACGCAGTAAAACTTAAAGCATCATCATCAGTGATTGTTAATCTAGCGGTAGTTACGTAGTTATTTGAATCTGACAATCCATCGGTTGGGGAAACAAAAGCATTCGAAGGCCTTGTAAATTTCACTGTTACAACTTCTTCTGCTTCTGCAGTTGAATCAGCAAGAACTGGAATAGTAAATGTTCCTGATGTTGCTCCTGCAGCAATAGTTAACGTTCCAGATGTTGATGTGTAATCAGATCCTGCCGTAGCTGTTTGATCGACAGTATGTAAAGCGATTTTATTATCAATATGTGAACTTGAGACAACATCTAAATCACCATCATTATCAACATCCCCTATTGCTATGTTATGAGGTTGATCAAACTCATCTGAGAATAGATTCTGACCACTCCATGTGGGGTCTGCTGCTCCGTTATTAAGCCAGTAAGAAATAGAATCAGCATCTTGCGCTGTCACCATAACATCTAAGTCGCCATCTTTGTCTAGATCTAAAACCTCAACATCTCTTGCTCCATCAATCGATGTTGCAATATTTGCAGCAGACCATGTTGGATCTGCTGCTCCATTGTTCTCATACCAGCGAACAGTGTCATCAGTAAATGATGCGACAACAATATCCATATCTCCATCAGCGTCCATGTCATCAACATTAATTCCATGAGCACCTGATACATTGGTTGCGATATTTGCTGCCGCGAAAGAAGGATCTGCTGCTCCATTATTTTCATACCAGGCAACTGTACTGTCATTAACTGAAGTTGAGATAATATCTAAATCGCCATCAGCATCCATATCAGCAATAAATACTTCATGAGGATTGTCTGCACTCGTTGCTATAACTGTTGTCGCAAAGGTAGGATCTGCTGCCCCATTATTCTCAAACCAAGTAATTTCATCATCATTACCAGAAGCAGCAATTATATCTAAATCTCCATCACCATCTATATCTCCTACATGAATATCATTTGCTCCATCAGTTCCAGTACTTATAACTGTTTTAGTAAAGGAAGGATCAGCTGCGCCGTTATTTTCGTACCAGGCAATGCTATCTCCGTAGTACATTGCTCCTACAAAATCAAGATCGCCATCTCCATCAATATCGGCAATATGAACACCTTTTGCACCATCTGCTGAAGTATCAATGCTTGCCTGTGCCCAAGAGCTACCATTATTTTCTAACCAGCCAAAAGTATCACCGGTTAAAGCTGCATAAACAATATCTAAA
>QCUP01000071.1 GCA_003208885.1 Prochlorococcus sp. AG-679-K21
GCAGAATTTTATGACAATGCCCAGAAAACCTGGTGGACAATTAGTTGCCTGTTTAAAAAATATGGCGAATATGGATATTGCTGAGAAAAGAGCAAGTCAAGATGGAAAAATTCTTAGGAAATTTGAAGGCAACAGAATGGAATTCCGTTGCTCAACTGTAAGAATAAAAGATGGAGAGAAAATGGTTTTAAGAATATTGAATAGTGATGCATCTGTATTGAATTTAGATACATTGATACATATTGAAAAAGTCAGAAATGATTTCAGGAAAATTATGAATACAACTAATGGGATAATAATAGTATCCGGACCAACAGGATCAGGAAAATCAACGACATTAGCTGCTGCTCTTAGGGAAAAAGATAATGGAGAGGTTAATATCGTTACAGCTGAAGATCCTGTTGAATATAATCTTGGCGGTGATATAAGCCAAGTACAAGTTAATAAAGCTAAAGGTGAAAATTTTGCTAAATTATTGAGAACTTTTTTAAGACAAGACCCTGATATTATTTTAATTGGAGAAACTCGAGACCCAGAGACAGCAGAGTCTTCACTTGATGCCGCTGAAACTGGACATTTAGTATTTACTACTTTACATGCCAATTCATCATGTACATCTTTGACAAGGCTTTTGGATATGGAGGTTCCCAAATATAAGTTAAATTCAAGTGTTAGAGGGGTTTTAGCTCAAAGGTTAGTAAGAAAAGTATGTACTGGATGTTCTGTAAAAAGACCAATAAAAGATCAAGAAGCAAGAGAATTCGATTTAAATATAAATACCCCGGTTATGTACGCAAACAAATTAACTAGTGAAGAGAAGTCAACAAGAAAAAAAGAAGGGACTCTTTGTGCTAAATGTAATGGTACAGGTTACAAAGGTAGAATAGGTACCTATGAACTATTAATTCTCGATAGAAAAATACAAAAGGCTTTAACTGATGGGAAAAATACAAGAGAAGTTGAAAATTTGGCAGTTCAAGAAAATTCAATGCTAACTTTAACTCAATATGGGATAGAGTTAGTTAAATTGCATTTAACTACAATTGATGAAGTTAAAAGAGTTTGCACATCAGATTGAAAATTAACATATGTCCATTGCAAGAGAAATAGTTAGTTTTGCTATGAAAGCAGGTTCCTCAGATATTCATTTAGAGGAAAATTCCCCTATTGCAGTAAGGGTTAATTCTGATATTAAAATAAGTCCACAAGAATTAAAGGCCGATGATATGGACAGATTACTTTTGGAATTACTAGGTGAAGAAAAATTAAAAGAATTCAATGAATCAGGAGATCTGGATACATCAATTGGTCTTGAAGGTTTATCAAGATTAAGAATTAATGCTTATGTTGCTAATGAAAGAAGATGTTTGACTCTAAGACTTTTACCAAATGATCTACCAAAGTGGCAAGATTTAGGACTGCCAGATTCTTTTGTTGAATTAGCTAAACTTCACAGAGGATTAGTCTTATGCACTGGGCCAACAGGTTCTGGAAAATCTACTACTTTGGCAGCATTTATTAATTGTATGCTTGATACTCAATGCAGACATGTCTTAACGATTGAAGATCCCATCGAATTTATTTTCAATCACTCTAAAAACTCTATTATTCATCAAAGAGAAGTAAAAAGAGATACTAATTCTTTCTCTACTGCACTGAGAGCTGCTTTGAGAGAAGATCCAGATGTTATTTATATTGGAGAGATGAGAGATCTCGAGACTATTCAACTTGCTATAACTGCTGCTGAAACAGGACATTTAGTTTTAGGAACTCTTCACACCTCATCCGCAGCTAAAACTGTTGAAAGAATCGTTGATGTATTCCCTGCTGATCAACAAGAACAAGCTAGACTCCAGGTATCGACTTCACTTGCAGGAATAATGTCACAAACTTTATGTAAAAATACATTGGGTAAAAGATCATTGGCATATGAATTGATGGTCAACACTCCGGCAATTGGAAATTTAATAAGAGAAAAAAAAGTAAGTCAGATTTATTCACAACTTCAAACAGGTAGCCAAGATGGAATGAATACTCTAGAGCAATGTCTAAATAAACTCTATGAGGATGGATTAATTACTAGGGAAGAAGCATTAGGTAAAGCCTCCAACAAAAAAGCTATAAATGAATAAACATGGCTGAATATGGTGCTT
>QCUP01000072.1 GCA_003208885.1 Prochlorococcus sp. AG-679-K21
AACCTTGCACCTAGAAAATTTAAAACTTAGGAACTGATGCTTTTATTGCGTCAAGACTTTATCAAATTTAGGTTTGATGATTTTGAGATGTATTTGCAATAAAGGTGTGAGGTCCCGTCAAGAATATATAAAATGTTTTCAATTGCTAACTTTTAGTTTTTGAAAACCAACGGATCTGAGATCTTGGAAAGTCACTTTGAAATATTTTTAATGTGCACTCAAAGTAATCCTTAATTATCTAAGGAGGCTGAACCTAAATAATTTAAGTCAACCTTATTTTTATTTGGAGAACGCAATTCATATTGAGTAGATTTTATCTACAAAAGGATTTGAACACAACGGAGAGTTTGATCCTGGCTCAGGATGAACGCTGGCGGCGTGCTTAACACATGCAAGTCGAACGAACCTTCGGGTTAGTGGCGGACGGGTGAGTAACGCGTGAGAATCTGCCCTCAGGAGGGGGATAACGGTTGGAAACGACCGCTAATACCCCATATGCCGATAGGTGAAATGAATTTCGCCTGAGGATGAGCTCGCGTCTGATTAGCTTGTTGGTGAGGTAATGGCTCACCAAGGCTTCGATCAGTAGCTGGTCTGAGAGGATGATCAGCCACACTGGGACTGAGACACGGCCCAGACTCCTACGGGAGGCAGCAGTGGGGAATTTTCCGCAATGGGCGAAAGCCTGACGGAGCAACGCCGCGTGAGGGACGAAGGCCTCTGGGCTGTAAACCTCTTTTCTCAAGGAAGAAGATATGACGGTACTTGAGGAATAAGCCACGGCTAATTCCGTGCCAGCAGCCGCGGTAATACGGGAGTGGCAAGCGTTATCCGGAATTATTGGGCGTAAAGCGTCCGCAGGCGGCCTTTCAAGTCTGCTGTTAAAGCGTGGAGCTTAACTCCATCATTGCAGTGGAAACTGATTGGCTTGAGTATGGTAGGGGCAGAGGGAATTCCCGGTGTAGCGGTGAAATGCGTAGATATCGGGAAGAACACCAGTGGCGAAGGCGCTCTGCTGGGCCATTACTGACGCTCATGGACGAAAGCCAGGGGAGCGAAAGGGATTAGATACCCCTGTAGTCCTGGCCGTAAACGATGAACACTAGGTGTCGGGGGAATCGACCCCTTCGGTGTCGTAGCTAACGCGTTAAGTGTTCCGCCTGGGGAGTACGCACGCAAGTGTGAAACTCAAAGGAATTGACGGGGGCCCGCACAAGCGGTGGAGTATGTGGTTTAATTCGATGCAACGCGAAGAACCTTACCAGGGTTTGACATCCTGAGAACCTCTTAGAAATTTGAGGGTGCCTTCGGGAATTCAGTGACAGGTGGTGCATGGCTGTCGTCAGCTCGTGTCGTGAGATGTTGGGTTAAGTCCCGCAACGAGCGCAACCCACGTTTTTAGTTGCCAGCATTTAGTTGGGCACTCTAGAAAGACCGCCGGTGATAAACCGGAGGAAGGTGTGGATGACGTCAAGTCATCATGCCCCTTACACCCTGGGCTACACACGTACTACAATGCTACGGACAAAGGGCAGCAAACTCGCGAGAGCTAGCAAATCCCATAAACCGTAGCTCAGTTCAGATCGTAGGCTGCAACTCGCCTACGTGAAGTAGGAATCGCTAGTAATCGCAGGTCAGCATACTGCGGTGAATACGTTCCCGGGCCTTGTACACACCGCCCGTCACACCATGGAAGTTGGCCATGCCCGAAGTCGTTACTCCAACCCTTGTGGAGGAGGACGCCGAAGGTGGGGCTAATGACTGGGGTGAAGTCGTAACAAGGTAGCCGTACCGGAAGGTGCGGCTGGATCACCTCCTAACAGGGAGACAACAAAATGTAAATATTAATTTTGTCACCTTAGGTCGATCGGTATCTCAGATTCTTTTTTAAGAATTTCAGTTTCTAAGTTTTTTCTAGGTCACACCCATCACTTTTTCCTGGGCCATTAGCTCAGGTGGTTAGAGCGCACCCCTGATAAGGGTGAGGTCCCTGGTTCAAGTCCAGGATGGCCCATATCTCTATGTTGGGGGTATAGCTCAGTTGGTAGAGCGCCTGCTTTGCAAGCAGGATGTCAGCGGTTCGAGTCCGCTTACCTCCACTGAATACCACCTCTTACATATTGTAAAAGAGGGAAATTGTTTTGAGTTGTGT
>QCUP01000073.1 GCA_003208885.1 Prochlorococcus sp. AG-679-K21
AGATTTGAAAAAGATAGTATGGGACAGATTAAAGTCCCTTCAGAGGCTTTGTGGGGAGCCCAAACGCAGAGATCAATTATAAATTTTTCTATTGGTGAGGAGTTAATCCCAATTGAATTAATTTATTCACTTACGATTATAAAAAGAGCAGCTGCAATTTCTAATTTCAAATTGGGTTTAATAAATAATGTAAAAAAAGATCTCATTATTGATGCCTGCACAGAAATACTTGATGGGAAACACGATTCTCAATTCCCTTTAAAGATATGGCAAACAGGTAGTGGTACACAAACAAATATGAATATCAATGAAGTAATATCTAATATTGCTGCGTTAAAAACAAATTCAGGACTTGGAAGTCATCATCCTATTCATCCAAATGATGATGTTAATAAATCGCAGTCTACAAATGATACTTTTCCTGCGGCTATTCAGATATCTGTTGTTACTCAAATAATTAAAAAATTAGTTCCATCAATAAAGGAACTTACTAAGGTTCTTGATAGTAAGAGTAATAAATGGAAAGATCTTATAAAAATAGGTAGAACTCATTTTCAAGATGCAGTGCCAATTTCTCTTGGTCAAGAAGTTTCTGCATGGTCAAAACAACTAAAGGACGCTGAAGATGCTCTGATAATTAGTCTTGATGAATTATGTTTCTTACCACTAGGTGGTACGGCAGTTGGTACAGGTATAAATTGTCCAAAAGATTTTTCAGAAGAATCTATAAAATCAATTTCAGAATATACTGGTTTATTTTTTCATAAATCAAAGAATCATTTCTCTTTAATGGCATCTCATGATCGATTAGCCCAAGTAATGGGTCAAATAAAAATCCTAGCAAGTGCATTATTTAAGATTTCTAATGATATTAAAATATTGTCCTCAGGACCTAGATCTGGCATTTATGAATTAATAATTCCCCAAAATGAACCGGGGAGCTCAATCATGCCTGGGAAAGTTAATCCAACCCAATGTGAAGCATTATCGATGGTATGCACTCAAGTAATGGGTTTTGAATACGCAGTATCAATAGCTAATGCTAGCGGCACTTTACAAATGAATGAATATAAGCCACTAATTGGATTTAATATTCTCACGAGTATAAAATTACTGAATCATGCGATAAGTAACTTCAGACTAAAATTAGTTGAAGGGATACAACCAAACCCAAAAACTATAAAAGCTAATCTTGAAAATTCACTAATGCTTGTAACCGCATTGGTTCCCAAAATAGGTTATGAAAAAGCAGCAGAAATTGCGAATCTTGCTTTTAATGAATCAATCAACCTAAAAGAAGCAACAATAAAATTAGGTTACTTAACTGCTAATGATTTTGAGGATGCTATAAATACTAATAAAATGATTTAATTGAATTACTTTTAGGAATTATTATCAATTCTTTTTGTTGCTGGATTTATATTATCAGTGACTTTTAACAAATCATTCGATTCAGAAACAGGAAATCTATTTATAGCTTTTAAGGCTAACTTTGCTTTATTTTTTAGTTTATTACTTACTCCTACGCAATATTGAATTTGTGATAAAACATCCATAGACCTTCTTAAGATCCTTACAACATCCCCCTCATCTAGAGAAGTATTAAAAATTAGTTCTTTCCATTTTTTACCTCTCGCCCATTCTGAAATTATCCCAGTCAACTCCGTTTCTAAAAAAATTGGAGTGTTAATATTAAACTTATTTTGTTTCGAGGCTACTAATTTTCTTAGGCTTTCTAACTCATTAAAAACATCTATAACTTTTATGGAAGGCTTAAAGTTACACCAAAGATTGGGTCTTCTTACATCCACGCAAATTGCTTGAATGATTGCGGCCAAATCAGGAGGGGCCAAATCATCCAAGTAGCCACTAAGTAAAACAAGTCCAACCCATAATTCATTTTCACTTCTTATTGCACCAACTGATTGCCCTACTTCGGTAAGCTCTAAATCATTTAAACAGCCAAAATGATTCAAAATTTTTATTAAATCAGTAAATTTTATCCAGTTATGATTTTCTTTTTCTTCCATTAGATTATTTTTCATAACTATTTCTTGCTCAATCTCGATAATCCTTTTTCTATATCTTTTTAGT
>QCUP01000074.1 GCA_003208885.1 Prochlorococcus sp. AG-679-K21
GACACAATTGCCTGGTATGAAAATGATGGAGCTGCAAATCCGACCTGGGCTGCAGCTGATATTGCAACAAGTGCAGATGGTGCTCATGATGTTTCCGTAGCAGATATAGATGGAGATGGAGATTTAGATATTATTTCTGCATCTGCTTTTGACGATACTGTTGCCTGGTATGAGAATAACGGAGCAGAGAATCCAACATTTACTGCTGTGGATATAGCTACCAGTGCTGATGGAGCAAGTTCTGTCTTTGTGGGCGATTTAGATGGGGATGGTGACCTAGATATAGTTTCTACATCTGAAAATGACGATACAATTGCCTGGTATGAAAACCAAGGTGCTGCAGGTAATCACTTATTAACAATTGCAGATGTAACTACAGCGAATGAAAATGCTGCCAATGCGACATTTACTGTAAGTCTTTCTGCTGCTGCTTCGAGAGATATAACTGTTGATTATGCGACTACTGATGATTCATCACCAAGCTTTACGAGTTCAACGCTTGTTAGCAACGTTACTGATGCAGAAGGGGTAGAACTTGGAGATATGGATGGAGATGGAGATCTAGATATAGTATATGCAGGTTTAACTAATGATACTTTTGGATGGTTGGAAAATAATGGAAGTTCCTGGGCTCAAGCCAGTATTGATACCTCAGCTGACGGTGCAAAAGCTGTCCATATTGCAGATATAGATGGAGATGGAGATTTAGATTTTGTCGGTGGGTCATTCTACGGAGACAGCGTTGCTTGGTATGAGAATGATGGAGCGGCAAATCCTTCATTCACAAAAACAACTATTAGTACAGGAACAGATGGATTAAATGATGTTGATGTTGCAGATATAGATGGAGATGGAGATCTAGACATTATTTCTGCTTCTGGAATTGATAATGAAATCACTTGGTTTGAAAATAATGGAGCAGCAGATCCAACATTCGCAACAACAGTTGTAGCGACTAGTGCAGATAATCCTCATGAAGTCTTTATTGCAGATATGGATGGAGATGGAGATTTAGATATTATCTCAACTTCAATAGATGATAGTACCGTTGCCTGGTACGAAAATAATGGAGCAGCAGATCCAACCTTTGCCGCTGCTGATATCGCAACCAATGTATCAGGTGCTCATGGGATTCATGTTGATGACATGGATGCTGATGGAGATATGGATATTGTTATCGCATCATTTACTGATGACACTGTTCGCTGGTATGAGAATGATGGAGCTGCAAATCCATCATGGTCAGCAACAACAATTTCGACTGAACTTGATGGGGCGAAGCAGGTAGAAATATTTGATTTAGATCAAGACGGAGATTTAGATATTTTGGCTAATAGTATGAATGACGATAAGATTGCATGGTTTGAGAATAATGGAGCTGCAAACCCAAGTTGGGGTAACCCAAATGTCATAACGACAAGTTTTGATCAGCCTCATAATTTATTTGTTGGAGATGTTGATAGTGATGGAGATTTGGATTTTGTAGCCAGTTCTCATATTGATAATAAAATTTCGTTGCATTTATATAATCCTCCCCCATCGACTGCTTTATTGAGTTCAGACTATACCTCAACATCTGGCACTTTAACTATTGCTGCAGGTACTACTTCTGGAACATTTAATGTTCCCGTTGCAGCAGATACTATTCATGAAAATGATGAGACGGTAAAAATTACATTATCTAATGCATCTAATGCCACTATTAGTGATTCCGAGGCAATATTAACAATCACTGATGATGAATCCCTAGGTCTTGTTTTCACAGCCGCGGATATAGCCACTAGTGCAGATTGGGCTACCGATGTGCATGTGGCTGATTTAGATGGAGATGGAGATTTAGATATTATATCCGCATCAGACAGTGACGACACAATTGCTTGGTATGAGAATGATGGAGCAGCAAATCCAGCATTCACAGCAGTCGATATAGCAACAAGTGCAGATGGAGCAAGAGATGTGCATGTGGCTGATTTAGATGGAGATGGAGATTTAGATATAATTTCTGCTTCGTTTGAAGATGATACTGTTGCTTGGTATGAGAATGATGGAGCAGCAGATCCTACATTTACTG